>JBBTDR010000546.1:0-6513 GCA_038042665.1 Nitrospinota bacterium | reverse complement strand
CGAGGTCGTGAGGGCGGCCGCGGCGTTGAGGAAGGGGGGCTGGGGGACGGGCCCCACGGGCGCGGTGCGGTAGAGGGAGGAGAGGGCGGCGATGCCCAGCCCCTCCTCCCGCTGGAGGCGGTCGAGGGCCTCGCGGAGCTGGCGCTTGGGCTCCCCGAGGTTGGCCCCCAGCGAGATGAGGGCCGCCGCTGTCAAAAGCCGGCCTTCTTGATCCGGGCGACGGCCTCGCGCAGGCGCGGCTCGGGGACGGTGAGGGCCATGCGGATGTAGCCCTCGCCGGACTTCCCGAAGCCCACGCCCGGGGTGGTCACCACCCCGGTGGTCTTGAGGAGGTGGGCGGTGAACTCCATGGAGGTGTAGCCCCCGGGGCACTTCACCCAGAGGTAGAAGGTGGCCTTGGGCCGGTTGGCCTTGAGGCCCAGCTCCTTGAGGCCCTCCAGCATCACGTCGCGGCGGCGCTGATAGGTGCGGCGCATCTCCTCGACGCAGGCCTGGTCCGAGGTCAAGGCGCGGAGGCCCGCCTCCTGCACGGCCTGGAAGACGCCCGAGTCCACGTTGGTCTTGATGGCCCCGAGGCCGGCGAGGACATCGGCGTTCCCGACGGCGAAGCCGAGGCGCCAGCCCGTCATGTTGTAGGTCTTGGAGCAGGAGTGGAACTCCACCCCCACCTCCTTGGCCCCCCCGGCGCTCAGGAAGCTCGCGGGCTGGTAGCCGTCGAAGGACATCTCGGAGTAGGCGTTGTCGCTGCAGACGATGAGGTTGTGGCTCTTCGCGAACTCCACGACCTCGCGGTAGAAGCCCACCTCGGCGCAGGCGGCGGTGGGGTTGTTGGGGTAGTTGATGAAGATGAGCTTGGCCTTCTTCGCCACATCAGTTGGCACGGCCCCGAGGTCGGGGAGGAAGCCCCGCTCCTCCTTGAGGGGCATGAAGTGGGGCGTCCCGCCGGCGAAGTAGGTGCCGATCTCGTAGACGGGGTAGGCGGGGTCCGGCACGAGGGCGTAGTCGCCCGGGTTGGTGAAGGCGAGGGAGATGTGGGCGATGCCCTCCTTCGAGCCGATGAGGGAGAGCACCTCGGCCCGGGGGTCGAGCTTGACGCCAAAGCGCTTGCCGTACCAGTCTGCGCACCCCTGGCGGAAGCTCGGCATGCCCTCGTAGGAGGGGTACTGGTGGTTCGCCGCGCGGCGGGAGGCGGCGCCAAGCTCCTCGATGACGTGGCCGGGGGTGGGGAGGTCGGGGTCCCCGATGCCCAGGCTGATGATATCCTTCCCCTCCGCGGCGGCCTCCCGCTTCATCTTGTCGAACATGGCGAAGAGGTAGGGGGGCAGGCGCTTGAGCCGCTCGGCGCGCTCGATCGGGACAGCCGGCATGGGCCTCCCCAACAAAAAGGCGAAACCTCCGCTCAGACAAGGGGTAGCGCGGCCTTTCCCCGCCCAGGCCAGGGGGGGAGCGGCGCGCACCCTACCACGGCCCGTGGGGGCGGGCAAGGGAGTCCGGGCGGCCCCCCACTCCCCCCTGGGGGGGCGGCGCCCCGGCGGCCCGACCTCACAAAAAATGGTGGAAATGGAAGGTAAATATCAGTAAAATAGGAAATTAGCCGCATTGAAAGCACGCACCGCCCGCGTGCCGAGGGGAGCTGGGCGGGAAAACGTGCCGATGCGCATGGGTTGGATTTGATGGTTTCATGATTACGTCTCATCGGCGCGAGTCTGAAACATGAGGCGCGAGCCCCGGCCGGGCCGCGCGAAGAGGCTTCCATGAAAGCGGATGTTGCCAGCCAGGGTCTGCGCTTCCTGGTGGTGGAAGGCCAGAACGACCTCAGGCGCGCCATCGTGGGCATGCTGAAGAGCCTGGGCGTGCCCACCGTCCACAGCGTCCCCACGGGCGAGGAGGCCCGGGACGTCCTCATCGGCCAGCCGGTGGATTTCGTCCTCTGCGACTGGAAGGCCGCGGACATCAACGGAATCCAGCTGCTCCGCTTCGTCCGCGAAACCCCCATCCTCCAGCACGTCGCCTTTCTCCTGATGAGCCGCAAGGGCCAGATGGAGCCCGCCGACATCGCCGAGGCCAACGAGAACGAGGCGGACGGCCTCCTCGTCAAGCCCCTCAACCAGCAGGAGATCGAGGCGAAGATGCAGGAGATCCTGAAGCGCAAGGCCGAGATGACCGAGCCCAACACCTCCCTCGCCCGGGCGGCGGCCTTCACCGACATCGGCGCCTTCGACGAGGCCGAGACCGAGCTCCAGAACGCCCAGCAGAAGAAGCCCGACGCCTCCCGGGTCTGGCTCAAGTCGGGCGATCTCTATCAGGAGATGGGCAAGGAGGAGAAGGCCAAGGCCTCCTACACGGCGGCCACCAAGGTGGACGACGAGTGCGCCAAGGCCTACGACAACCTCTCCCTCATCCTCGAGAAGGAGGGCAAGGAGAAGGAGGCCTTCGAGCTCCTCCAGCGGGCCGCCCAGATCAGCCCCCGCAACAAGGACCGCCAGTTCCGCATCAGCAAGAGCCTCCTCGAGAAAGGCAACGAGGACGAGGCCCGCATCGCCCTCCACAAGGCGCTCGCCGGCGAGGAGAGCGACGCCGTCCGCAGCGCCGCCGCGGCCGAGTTCTTCCTCTCCGCCGGGCGGGCCGACCTGGCCGAGGCCGAGTACGCCTTCGCCCTCGAGGCCGACCCCGAGAACGTCCACTACTTCAACCGCCTGGGCATCGCCTTCCGCCGCCAGAAGAAGTTCAAGGAGGCCGTCGAGAACTACCGCAAGGCCCTCGTCGTCTCCCCGAGCGACCCGGTCATCTACTACAACATGGCCCTCGCCATGGCCGAGAACGGCGAGGTGCAGCAGGCCATCGGCGCCCTGCGGCGGGCCATGGTGATCGCCCCCCAGTTCAAGGAGGCCGAGCAGCTCCTGCGCAAGCTCAGCGGCGGGGGCCGGTAGCCTCTCCCTCTGGCCCCATTTCGCCACTCCGCGCCCTTCGCTCCGCTCAGGACAAGCTCCGCGAAGGACTCAGAATGACACCCCTTGCGAGTCTTGTGCTGTCATTCCGAGCGAAGCGAGGAATCCGCTTCTCGCCTTGAAAAGCAGATTCCTCAGTCGCGGAGCCTGTCCTGAGCGCGAGCGAAGGGCTCCTTCGGAATGACACCCCAAACCCTGCCCTCCCTACGGCACGACAAGGCGAACCCACTCCAAATTGGGACACCCCCGAGTGCCAGCCGCTTGTGCCGCGGAGGGCCCCTTGTGCTAGCATGGGGGCCGCCCGGGCCTCCCGCCTGGACGCCCGGGCGCCGCCCCGACCCATCTTCAGCGGCTCCCGCCGCCACGAGAGGAAGCGCACCCGATGACCCACGTCATCGCCGAGCCCTGCATCGGCACCAAGGACACGGCCTGCGTGAAGGCCTGCCCGGTGGACTGCATCCACCCCTACACGGACGGCTCCAAGGGGAACTTCGAGGCGGAGAAGCAGCTCTACATCGACCCCGTCGAGTGCATCGACTGCGCGGCCTGCGTCCCGGCCTGCCCGGTGGAAGCCATCTTCGCGGAGGGGGACGTCCCCGGGAAGTGGCAGAAATACACCCAGATCAACCACGACTGGTTCGCGAACCTGGGCGCCGCCCCCGCGGCGGCCCCGGCGGGGGCCCCGGCCGGCGCGGCCCCGGCCAAGAAGGCCGAGCCCGCCCCCGAACCCAAGCCCAGGCCCCTGGTGCTCTCCCCGGAGGAGATGTACAAGCCCCTCACCGTCCTGCGGGAGGACGTGGCCCTGGCCCGCGGCGTGTCCCGCGGGGTGGCCTCCCCCGCCCGCCGCTCACCGGCCCTGGTGGGGCTCGCCGCGGCGGCGGCGCTGCTCTTCGTCTACGCCGTCTCGAACAACTTCGCCAAGGGCCTCAACGCCTCCACCGCCGGGCGGCTGGCGGCCCTGGCCATGGGCGGCCAGAAGCCCACCCTCGCGGGCGGGATCTACACCATCGAGCGCGAGATGAACGGCCAGAAGCACGTCATCCAGGCCCACGACTCCATCTTCGGCCCCCGGACGCTCCACCTCCGGGCCCCCGCCAAGGCCTTCGACGCCATCTACCACAAGGACGAGAAACACTTCGCCGCCCTGGCGAACCAGACCAGCCGCTTCTACTACGAGTTCGTGGACAAGGGGAGCGACGGCACCCTCGACGGCGCCCTCGAGGTCCGCGAGTTCTGGTCCAGCGGGGAGCGCTTCCTCGGGCGCTACCACAAGCCCCTCTCCCCCACCCCCGATCTCCAGGCCCTCTACCAGAAGAGCGCCGAGGAGCTGGCCGGGAGGCTGGGGCTCAAGAAGTAGCGCGGCCAGCGCTTCGGGCACAACCTTCTCTTTGTCCTCTGTGGTCCAATAAGTAGGGGCGAGGCATGCCTCGCCCCTACAAAAGCAGATGCCCGGCGCGCGGACGCGCGAAGGGCCGGACCCCCCGGGGCCCCGGCCCTTTTTGGTTTCGATGCGTCGCGCCTGCCGCTTTTGTAGGGGCGACCGGCCGGTCGCCCCCACGGACAGATATGTCCCCGCCTACTTGAAATCCACCTTGTCGGCCTCGTCCGTGACCGGGAAGGGCCCCTCCTTGATCTCGATGGCCCTGGTCCCCGGGGCCAGGAACTCGATGGAGTGCCCCTCGTACATCAGCACCAGGTCGCCAGGCTCGAGGACGACGCTGCCGGCCTTCACCCCCTCCTTGGCGAAGACGTTGATCCGCATCCGCCCCGTCCGGCACATCATGATCTGGTGCCGGGTAGTGTTCGCGGGCCGCTCGGTGACGAGGTGGTAGTGGGGGTTCACCACCGCGCCCGGGTTGCGGTTCAAGAGGACGATCTGGAGGGGCAGCTCGTCCGCCGTCATGTGGGCCTTGGTGCGGCGCTCGGTCTCGGGGTCCGAGCCCTGATAGGCCGCCGCCAGGTGGGCCCGCTCCTCCGGGGTGTCGAGGTAGGGCGGGAAGGCCGCGTAGTCCTCGAAGTCGTGGCGGATGACCATGGCGAGGGTGCGGCCATCGCTCGCATGGAAGTACTCCACCCCCTTGGTTTGGATCTCCTGGGCCATGTGCACTCTCCTATCCATTCCGGGGATCGCGCGTCAGCACCGAAACTCTAGCCGATTCACGGGAGGTTGTCAGCCGGAGGGGCGCCATGTGAATCCCATGCACCCCCCGGAAGGGCGGATCAAGAGCGGCACGGAGGCCCCCCTCTCCCCCTGGGAGAGGGGAAGGGGGTGAGGGCTCATGCGCCGCGGGATTTCCCTCACCCCAGCCCTCTCCCAGAGGGAGAGGGAGGAGGTGGCCGGCTTTCTTTAGGGGCGTATTGCAATACGCCCCTACGCATGACGCGCAGGTTGACGGGATTCCGTAGGGGCAGGCCCCTCCACCCCAGCGCCTTGGCGCTGGGCGGTGGCGGGCACCGCCACCCAAAAGACAGCCCGCCCCGGCAATGGGCGGCCACAGGGGGCCGCCCCTACGGATGAAGGCGCCGATTCCCTCTGTAGGGGCGACCGGCCGGTCGCCCCTACGTACAGAGCGGGCAAAAGAGATCCCCTACCCCAGCCACGCGAGCGCCGAGTCTATCTTCCGGTAGCGCGCCAGGGCCGCCTCGGGGCTCGCGTTCGCGTAGCAGTAGAGGCAGCCGTGGGGGCAGGTGTCGTAGGCCCCGATGTCGCGCGAGGCCGCGCAGCCGCACTCCTCCCGGGTGGGCCGGATGGGAAGCGGCTCCCGAGAGGGGGCGATCCGCTCCAGGAGCTCGGGGTCCACGCACCGCGCCTTGCCGACCGGGCCTCCCACCAGGGCGTCCTCGCAGCAGGCGAGGAGGCGCATCCCCCGCTCGCCCGCCATTTCCGCCAGCTCGTCCATCAAGGCCTTCCGCGCGGGGAAATCCCCCTCCTCCGGCCTGAGTTCGCCCGGCAGCTTCGCGGCGTTGCGCCTCACCTTCCCGTACATGTCGGCGAAGCTCGCGATGCACTCCCGGGTCAGCCCTTCGAGCGCATCGGCGATGCGCGCGAAGTTCCGCCGGTGGAAGGCGGGGTCCGTCTCCTGGGAGAGGTAGATGGGGTCGTAGCGCCACCTCACCCGCCCGGGGCCGAGGCGCTCCGAGAGCTTGGCGAAGGTGCGGACCGCCTGGGCGAGCGGCGGGACCGCGCGTTCCAGCCCCTTGGGGTAGCCGTTCACGGTATAGAGGAAGTAGCAGGGCGCCCCGATGCGATCCAGATGGGGCAGCAGCGGCGCCGGGTTGCGGGTCCAGAAGACGAAGGCGCGCACGTCCCCGGGCCGGAGGGAGACGCGGTGGAGCTTGCCGCTGAAGGGGTTGCGGTACTCGGCGAACCCTTCCTCCAGCCGCCGCAGGAACCAGCGGACGTGGAAGGCCGGGACGTCCGTGCGCCGGGAGACGGAGATGACCTGGGGGTCCGGGGCCTTTCCATTCTCCTGGGGTTCAACTTGGTTCACGGTGCTCGCGCCTCAGAGGCGGCGGATATCGCGGCGGCTCGCCCTCCCTCCCCCTCCGGGGGAGGGCCGGGGTG
>JBBTDR010000545.1:0-12300 GCA_038042665.1 Nitrospinota bacterium | reverse complement strand
TGGATCCCGTCGGCGAGGGCTTCGGACACGCCCAGATGGGCCTGGCGCGTCGCCATCGAGCGGAGGAACACTTGGGGGGACTCAATTGCGTTCATCCGGATGCGGTCGCCGAGGAGCGCGCCGCCGGAGCGCCGGCTGGTCGGGTCGACGGTGAGGATCCCGATGGTCTTCCCGGGGAACTCCCGCCGGAACCGCTGGACGATCTCGTCGAGCAGGGTCGACTTCCCTGAGCCGCCCGTGCCGGTGAACCCCAACGCCGGGGGGGCCGGTCGTTTCAGGCGGTTTTGCAGAAGCTGGCGGAACTCCTCTCTCTTCTCCGCGGGGTTCTCCTGCCAGCCTTCCACGTAGGTGATGAGGCGGGAGACCGCGAGCGGATTCTCCGTCGAGAGGCGATCAAGTTCCTCGCCCACGGAAAACTTTTGTCCGTCGGCGCATTCATCGATAATGTTCTGAATCATCCCTTTGAGGCCGAGGCGCTGCCCGTCCTCGGGGCTGAAGATTCGGGCGACGCCGTAGGCGTGGAGGGCCTCGATCTCCTCGGGGACGATGGTTCCCCCGCCCCCTCCGAATACTTTGATGTGCGCCGCGCCACGCTCCCTGAGGCGGTCGATCAGGAACCGGAAAGACTCGAGGTGTCCCCCCTGGTACGAGGAGATCGCCACCGCGTGCGCATCCTCCTGGATGGCGGCGTTGACGATCTCATCCACCGAGCGGTCGTGCCCCAGGTGGATGACCTCCGCGCCCAGAGAATGGAGCATCCGGCGGACGATGTTGATGGAGGCGTCATGGCCGTCGAAGAGGGACGCGGCGGTAACGATGCGTACGGGCGGCAACTTCTTCGCGCCGGGATGGACCGAGGCTTGGGCTTGGGCCATGGACTGAGGCTCACTCTCTCGAGGATGAAGAATCCCCTCTTGGCTCATTTGCCGGTCGCGCTCCTGGGGTCCAACCCTTCAGCCGCGCCGCGGCTCCCTGCTCTGGCTGGGCCGGGCCCTTACTTGATGAGAGCGCCCAGCTCGAGCTTGTTCACCACGTCGCCCAGGCCGAGGCGGTCGATGGTTTCCCTCGTGGGGATGCCCGTCTCCACATCCCAGCCCATCTGGCCGTAGTACTTCTCCAGCAGGCTCTTGAGGTGCGGCCCCATGGAGGGGACGCCCGCCGCCGGGCCCGTGGTGGGCGCCTCCATCAGCCGGGGCGAGACGTCGAAGTCGTCGTCTTTCTTGAAGCCGCGGCTCACCGCGACGAGGCGCATCATGTTGACCGCCCGCTCCCCGGCCCGCATCGCTTCCTCGGCCGTGAAGTCCTTCCACCCCGTCGCCTGGGCGACGGCGCGCGGCGCCAGGATGGTGACGTCCTTCACTCCCTGGCAGGCGAACATGCAGACGCCGGTGCAATCCTCCCAGATCTTTTGGGCCTGAGCGGCGGGGACTTTGCTGGTCGGGACCTCCGAGGCGGCGTCCTTCGACTTCCAGAGCATGGGGTACTCGATCTGGTGGGCCGGGCCGGTCCCGGCGATGATCTGCCCGAACAGCGGCCCCCAGAGCGGGCGCCAGTCGTGCATGTTGATGCCCGCGCCCTTGACGTGGACCAGGAAATCTTTCGCGTTCCCGCCGATGGCCTCGGCGGCCTCCTTCATGCCCTTGGCCAGTTTGCCGCCGAAACCGCGGTGCTCGATCATCTGATCGAGGAGCTCCAGGGCCGCCTCGTAGTTCCCCCAGGTGAGCTCGAGGCCGCCGGTGTCCGCTTTCGTGATAATGCCCTTCGCGTAGGCTTCATAGGCCATGCCCAGGATGGGCCCGCTGAACCCGGACTCCATCCCGATGTCGTCGAGATGGTCGGTCATGACGAGGGCGGCGCCGGGGTCGTCCACGCCGATCACGGCCGCCGCTCCCTCGAAGGGCTCCCCCCCGCCGCACAGGCTCACCCGCGCCCCGGAGAAGGTGCCCGAGGTGATGCGCACGTCGTAGGCGCAGGCGATGGTGCAGTTGTAGGACGGCTGGGGATCCACCCGCCATGTCGCGCAGGCTTCCATGTACATTTCGGAGAATTTCCTGCTCCACACCGGGTCCGACAGGTTCTTGCCCGCGGTGATCCCCTGCTCGGACATGACGCCGTGGTGCCTCGTCATGCCGCCGTTGTGCCACAGCATCCCCAGCGGGGCCTTGCCGTCTTCGGAGACGACGAAGAGGTTATCCTCCCACTGCGTCACGGTCTCAAGGAACGCCTTCGGCTCGGCGATCTGTACCTGGCCTGTGCCCCGAACCGCGATGGCCTTGAGCTTTTTCGCGCCCATCAAGGCTCCCGGGCTGCCCTTGCCGGCCCCGTGGTTGCGGTCGTTCTTGATCATGGCGCCGGGCAGCAGGCTCTCCCCCGCCTGGCCGATGCAGGCGACACTCACTTCGGCCGGGTCCGCGTCCAGGTCCTGCTTGATCCGCCGCTCGGTCTCGCGCGTGCCCTTGCCCCAGTAGGGGGCGGCGTCGCGCAGCTCGACCTTGTCGTTGTCGATGAGGAGGTAGACGGGCTCCTTGGCGGCGCCCGTCACGATGATGCCCTCGTAGCCGGCGAATTTCAGGAAGGCCGCCCAGAACCCGTGCGAGAAGCCCGCCCCGGCGGCATAGGGAATGTCGTAGTGCAGCGAGACGACGACGTAGTTGGAGGAGCTGGGCGCCCGTGTGCCGGCGAGGGGCCCGGTCATGAAGATGAGCGGGGTCTCGGGATCGGTCGGCTTGGCGCCCGGCGGGCACTCCTGGATGAGGTAGTGGAGGGCCAGGCCGGTGCCGCCGATGTATTTGCGGAGGATGCCCTGGGACGGCAGCGGCTCCGTCCAGATGCGGCGCGTGGTGAGGTCGACTCGCAGGATCCTGTCCACATGGCCCGTCATCATCGAACGTCTCTCCTCGTGATTGGTCAGCCGGGTCCGAAGGATCGCTTACGGCCGGCGGGGCCGGTTCGCGCGCTCCACGCTCAGATCGCCTCCCGGATCGACTGCAAGTGCTCCGGCGAGTCGAGGGAGCTGAGGTCCATGTGGCTGATCTCCTCCCCCAGGTGGATCTTGCGGATGGCCCCGCGGACGATCTTGGCCGAGCGGGTCTTGGGGAGCCCCCGGACGAACTTCACCTCGTCGGGGCGGAGGGACTTGCCGAGGTACTGGACGGCCAGATCCTTCAACTCCTCGCGCAGGGCGTCGCTCGGCGGATGCCCGGCGGCCAGGACGACGAAGCAGGTCAAGCCCTCGCCCTTGATGGGGTGGGGGGTGCCCACCGCGGCGGCCTCGACGACGCCCGGGTGCTTGAGGAGCTCGGCCTCGACTTCGCTGGGGCCCACGCGCTTGCCCGCCACCTTGATGGTGTCGTCCGAGCGCCCGTAGAGGTACCAGAGCCCCCGCGCGTCCGCCTTGGCCCAGTCGCCGTGGTACCAGACCTCCGGCCAGCGGGAGAAGTAGGTTTCGAGGTACCTCTCCGGGTCGTTCAGGAAGCCCCGGGTGAGGGAGGGGATGGGCTGCTTGAGGACGAGGTGGCCCACCTCGCCGCGCACGGGGCGGCCCTCGTCGTCGAAGACGTCCGTGTCCGTCCCCATCGGGGGCATGCCCAGGGTGCAGGGGGCGAGCTCCATCACCGGCAGGGGCTGGAGGAGGCAGCCGCCGATCTCGGTCCCGCCCGAGATGTTCATGATGGGGCAGCGGCCCCCGCCCACGTTCCGGAAGTACCACATGTAGGAGTCCGGGTCCCAGGGCTCCCCCGTGGAGCCCAGGACGCGCAGGCTTGAGAGGTCGTGCTTCCTCACCCACTCCTCCCCGGTGCTGATGAGGAGGCGGATGGCGGTGGGCGAGATGCCGAGATGCGTCACCCGGTGGCGCTCCACGATCTCCCACAGGCGCCCCGGGCCGGGGTGGTTCGGCACCCCCTCGTAGAGCAGGCAGGCCTGGCCGTTGAAGTGGGCGCCGATCAGCGCGTAGGGGGCCATCACCCAGCCGAAGTCCGCCACCCAGAAGAGAAGTTCCCCCTCCCGCAGGTCGAGGCAGTAGCGCGCCTCCCGCCCCGGGCCGCAGAGGAGCCCCGGGTGGGTGTGGACCGTTCCCTTGGGCCTCCCCGTGGTGCCTGAGGTGTAGAGGATGAGGGAGACCGCATCGGCCGGGAGCCGCGTCGTCTCGGCCTCCACGGGCTGCCCCGCGGTGAACTCCTCCCAGGCGACGTCCCGGCCGGGCTGCATCGGTACGGGGGCGCCCGTGCGCCGGTGGACGACCACCTTCTCCACCTTCGCGCCCAGGGTGATCGCCGCGTCCACCGTGGCCTTGACGGGGACGGGTTTGCCTCTCCGCACGCCCTCGTCGGACGTGAAGACGAGCCGGGCCTTGGCGTGGATGAGCCGCTCGGCCAGGCCCTCGGGCCCGAAGCCCGAGAAGACGGGGATCATGGCCACGCCGATCTTGAAGCAGGCGTACATGGCGAGCGCCCCCTCGATGCTCATCGGCATGAAGAGGCCCGCCGTCTCGCCCGGCTTCATGCCCATGGCCCGCATCGCGTTCGCCAGGCGCGAGACCTCGGCGGAAAACTCCCCGTAGGTGAGGCGGCGGACCTCGCCCCCGTCCCCCTCCCAGACGAGGGCGGTCCGGTCCCGGCGCGGCCCCCGGGCGTGGCGGTCGATGCAGTTGAGGACGATGTTCGTCTCCCCGCCCACGAACCACCGGGCCCAGGGGAAGCCCCCGCTCAGGTCGAGGACCTCGTCATAGGGCCGGTACCATTCCATCCCCATGTCCTCGAGGAGGACCTTCCAGAAGCGGCGGATGTCGGCGACCGACCAGGCGAGGAACTCCCGCACGTCGGAGAAGCCCAGCCGCCGCATGAGGCGGCCGGCGTGGCTGTTCTCCAGGAAATCAGCGTTCGGCCGCCAGATGATGTCCGGAGCGCTCATGCTCGCTATCCTCTCTACGATGGCCATCTCCCGAGAACCTGAGATGACCCGCATTCTTGGGCCTTCAGCTCGCCGCTCTCATCCGCCGCGCTTGGGCGGGAGACTCAGCGGCATAATCCCCGGGCTACGACTTGGCGGAGGATCTCGTTCGTCCCCTCGTAGATCTGGGTGACCTTGGCCGCGCGGTAATAGCGCTCGACCGGGTAGTCCTTCATGTAGCCGTTGCCGCCGTGGATCTGGACGGCCTGGTCCGACGCGCGCTGAGCGGCATCAGAGGCGAACACCTTCGCCATGGCCGCTTCCACGGTGTAGGGAAGGCCGGCCATCTTCCGGCGCGCCGCCTTGATGTAGAGCAGCCGCGCCGCCTCCACGCCGATCGCCATGTCGGCCAGCTTCCACTGGATGGCCTGGTGCTCGGAAATCGGCCTCCCGAAGGTCGTCCGCTCGCCGGCATAGGAAAGGGAGGCTTCCAGGCACGCCCGGGCGAAGCCCACGGCCTGGGCCGCGACGCCGATGCGGCCTCCGTCCAGGGTCTTCATGGCGACCTCGAAGCCCTGGCCCTCCTCCCCCAGGAGGCTGTCGGGCGGAAGCTCCATCCCGCGGAAATGCAGATCGCAGCAGGAGCTTCCGCCGATGCCCATCTTCTCCTCGCATTTCCCCCGCTCGAACCCCGGGGCATGGGCATCCGCGACGAAGGCGCCGATGCCCTTGTGGGCCCGGCTTCTGTCGGTCGCGGCGAAGAGGATGCACACGCCCGCCTCGTTGCCGTTCGTGATGAAGCGCTTCATTCCGTCCACGCGCCAATGGCCTCCCGACCTTCGGGCCGAGGTCGCCAGGGCCGCTGCGTCCGAGCCCGCGCCCGGCTCGGTCAAGGCGAAGCAACCCAGGCTCCTGCCCTCGGCCAGGGGACGGAGAAACTCCCGTTTTTGGCCCTCGTTCCCATATTTGCAGAGGGGCTCGCAGGTGAGGGAATTGTGGGCGGTGAAGATCGTACTCGTGGAGGGGCAGGCGGCGGCGATCTCCTCCACGGCGAGGGTGTAGGCGACCGGATCCGCCCCTCCCCCTCCGTGCTCCTTGGGGACGCAAAGCCCCATGAGGCCGAGCCGCCCCATGCCCTGGATGACCTCCGCGGGGAACTTCCCCCGGTCAGTCTCCGCCGCGCGCGGGACGACCTCCCTCCGGCAGAAGCCGCGCACCATGTCCCGCACCATGCGCTGCGCCTCGGTGAGGAAATCTTCATTCGCCACGGTGGCAGTTCCTTGCGCGGGAGGGATCGCCCCGGTGGTCGTTCACCGGCGGGAATTCCACTTGATGCCGGTGGCCTTGCGCCCGGCCGAAGGAGTGCGAGCCGCCTTCGGACTTCCACGAACGGCCTTCTCGCTGAGAGCGGGAATTCCCGCTCTCACCTTGGTGAGCAAGCGGATCAACAATCCACGCTCTGCCTCGCTCAGATCCTTCATGAGGAGCGCGACGCGCCGGTGGTAGTCCGGGAAAATCCTCTCGAGGATCCGCCGGCCTCGCGTGGTCAAGAGAACGCAGATCATGCGGCGATCTCCGTTGTCGTGGGTGCGATCGACGAAGCCGACCCGCACCAGACCGTCGAGAAGCCGCGTCATGGTCGCCCGGGAGACGCCCGCCTGCGCGGCGAGCTTGGACGGCTCCATCCGCTCCCCGAGGGAGCGCAGCAGCAGGAGAAGGACGACGAACCGGCCCTGCGAGATGCCGTGCCGGGAGAGGTTGGCCTCGAAGGCGGTGAGCAGATCGCTCCCCGTGCGGAGGAGGAAGTAGCAAGCCTCGATCGCGGTCAGGTCCAGCTCCGAGTACATCTCGGGGTAGTATTGGGCCACGGCGCGAAAGGCTTCGCGCGTGGGCAGTTCGCGCATCAAGAACATGGGCATCGCTGGCTCCCGTCGGGAATTTGGTTATAGCTAATTATAAGTTAGCTAATCAAGTGCCCCCCAAAGACGCCCCCTCCGCCTCCGACAACGACGCGCCGCCGATCCCGACCCGTGACCATGCCCCGCGCCCCCCATCTTCTACTTTGCCTTCGCGTAGGGGTAAATCAGCTCGCCCGATTTCCATTCCTCCGGCCAGAGGACCACCCGCTTGCCGGGCTCCCGGAACTGCTCGATCGCGTTGTCCTTGACGTTCTGGAACTGGACCTGGAGGGTGCGGGACTTCAGCCATTCGCCGTTGGGGCCGAACTTGACCTTGCCGACGATGGCGTCGTGGGCATGGCTGCGGATGTAATCGGCGATCTTCTTTTGGTCCAGGCTCTTCGTCGCCGCGACGGCTTCCCCCAGAACCTGCACATAGGCATACGCCCAAGGCGCTATGTAGTGGCCGTAGGGGTCGACCCCCAGCTTCGGCGCCCGCGCTTGATATTTCTGGAGGAACGCGTCGATCCCCGGGAATTTCAGGGTGGGCTCGGGGACCCAAAAGTCAAAGTTCACGATCCCGTTCAGCATGGGACCCAGCTTCGCCTGGATGGCGGCGAATTGCAGGCCCACCATCGCGCCGCCGAACACCTTGGGCTTCAACCCGACTTCTTGCACCGCCTGGATGATTCCCACCGATCCCGGCGGATACGATCCCACGAACACGATGTCGGGGTTGAGCGCCTTGATCGAGCGGACGACCGGCGTCAAATCGGTCGTTCCGGGGGGGTACGTCTTGTCGTAAACGGTTTTGAGGCCGGCTTCCTTGGCATTTTCCCGGGCGCCGTGGACCGCGTTGGTGGCGAACTCAGCGTCTTCGGCCAAGAGGGCGATGGTCTGTGGCTTCGGATTGAGTTTCTTTACGACTTCAAAGAAGCCCGTGGAGAAGTTCCTCCTTGGGTCGGGTCCCATCGGCATGATCTGGAAGTAATTGGAATATTTGAACTTTTCGTTGACTCCCGTCCCGCCGAGCCCCATGAACACCAGCCCGCGCTCCATCACGAGGGGGAGGGCGGCCGAGATGACGGCTGTTCCGTAGCTGGAGACGACGAAATCCACCTTGTCCACGTCGAGGAGCTTCGAGTAGATGACGGGGACGTTGGCGGGCTTGCTCTGGTCGTCGTAGTAGACCAGCTCCACCGGGCGGCCCAGCAGCCCGCCGCTCTTGTTCACGTCCTCGGCCCAGATCTGCATGGAGAGGAGAGAGGCTTTCCCTCCCCCGGCGAGCGCCCCGGTCAGGGGCATACCGAAGCCGATCCGAATGGGTTGGGCCGCATGGGCCGGAGGAACGGGGACCCCGGCCAGGGCCAGTGTCCCTCCGATGACGATGGCCAAAGACCACGCGCGATAGCCTGTTATGCGAGCATACTTCATCGGGTTTCCCTCCTAAAAGGAGACAACGACCCTGCACTCGTCCGCCAGGCGAGCGCACACCCACTCGCAAACGCAGCGGCGTTCAAACGACATGTCCTCTGGGAGTGGCGTGCTTTAATAATATAGGGACAAGATGGTTAGCTAGCAAATAAAAATATCGTTTTTTCCCATTTGGTGTGCTGGTCCACCGATTTTCGGGGTCTGGCGATTCTGGATGTAAAGTCTTGGAATCATTAGGTATGCGGTAGCTTCCGGGATCCAGAAATCAGGATTCCCCCGGAGGCCATCATGACAACCCGAAGGGCCCGATCCCGGGTTCCTCTCCCGAGGGGCTGGCGTGGCCGTGTGAAATCCGCCGCCCATACCGGCACCGCTTCAGGGGCGCGTTTCTGCGGGGGGCATGGATCCAAACTCTTCAATCTTCCATCACCCTGACGGTGGGTACGGCGACGGGGGCGGCCGGTCCGGTGCGGCCCTCGGCGACGGCGCGGACGGCCTCGATGATCGTGGCGTAGCCGGTGCAGCGGCACAGGTTGCCGGTGAGCCAGTGCTTGATCTCCTCCTCGGTGGGGTGCGGGTTCTCGTCCAGGAGGGCCTTGGCGGACATGATCATGCCCGGGGTGCAGTAGCCGCACTGGGTGGCGCCGTGGGAGGCGAAGCTCTGCTGGAGGGGGTGGAGGCCCGCCTCCAGGCTCCCGAGGCCCTCGATGGTCTCGATCGCGGCGCCGTCAGCGCGGACGGCGAGGATGAGGCAGGCGGAGGTGAGGGCCCCGTTCAGGATGACGCTGCACGAGCCGCAGGCCCCTTGGTCGCAGGCCCGCTTGGTGCCCATCATCCCGAGGTCCTCGCGGATGACGTCGACGAGATAGCGGTGGACCGGGACCGTGACCTCCACCGGCTCGCCGTTCAGGGTGAAGGAGATCGTCCTGTGTTCAGCCCTCGGCATGGCGGAAGCTCCTCAAAGGATAAGCTGCCGGACCGGCGAACCGGATCATGCCCTGCCCATGGCCTTCTCGATGGTCCGCCGGATGAGGACGGGGGTCACCTGCCGGCGGTAGTCGCCGCTCGCCCGGATGTCGGAGATCGGGTCGAGGTCGTCCAGCGCACCGGACAGGACGCCGTCGATGGCCTCCCGCGTCAACGCCTTGCCCCTGAGCCCCTCCTCCACGGCCGTGAGCCGCCGGAAGACCGGCTCGACGCCGCCCAGCCCGATGCGCGCTTCCCTGCAGGTCACGCCGTCGGCCTCCGCCGCCACAGCAGCCGAGACCGAGACACAGGGCTTGTCCTCCTTGGAGCGCGTGGTGAAGCGGGTGTAGCCCGTGCGGAACCCATCGGGCAGGGGGCCGATCTCGATCCCGGTCAGCAGCTCGTCCGGCCGGAGGGCGCACTCGTAGTAGCCGGTCCAAAAGCCCTGGGCCGGGATGACCCGCTCCGTCCCATCCACGCCCCTCGCCTTCATCCGGGCCTCGAGCGCGAGGAGCGCCCCGGGGGGATCCGAGGCCGGCTCGGCGAAGCAGATGTTCCCCCCGATGGTCCCCTGGTTACGGATGCGGATGGTGGCCACGTTGTGGAAGACCTCGGCGAGGAGGGGAAAGCGCTCCCGCACGAGGGGCGAGGTCTCGATCGCGCGGTGCACCGTGCCCGCGCCGATGCGCAGGCCGCCGGCCGGGGTGGGCTCGATGAAGGAGAGCTCCTTCACGCCCGCGATGTCGATCAGCGCCTCGGGCTTGTAGACCCTCGATTTCATCAGGATGGAGAGCGCCACCCCCCCGGCGTAGATCTTCCCCCCCTCGCCGTATTGCCTCATCGCCGAGAGGGCCTCGCCGACGGTGAGCACGGGCACATGCTGGAACGGCACGAAACCCTCCTTCCTGAACTGTCCCGATTTCCGGGACTAGGCCTTCCCCTCTTTCTCCCGAAGCGCCTTTAAGATTTTCTCCGGCGTGATGGGAAGATCCGTGATCCGCACGCCCACGGCGTCGTACACGGCGTTGGCGATCGCGGGCTCGGTGGCCAGCTGCACCATCTCGCCCAGGCCCTTCGCTCCGTACGGGCCCGACGGGTTCTTGGTCTCGACCAGAATGGCCTCCAGCCTGGGCATGTCCTGTGTGGAGGGGAACTTGTAGTCGAGCCAGTTGGGGTTGACCGGCTGGCCGCCCTCGACCTGGAAATCCTCCATGAGGGCGTAGCCCACCCCCATGAGGGCGCCCCCGTCGAGCTGGCCCTGGGCGCCGGCCGGGTTCACGACGGTCCCCACGTCGTTCGCGCTGATGATGCGGAGGACCTCGACCGCGCCCGTTTCGGTGTCCACCTCCACCTCGGCGACCTTGGCCCCGAAGGAGTAGGCCGCGGACCAGTTCCCATAGCCGGTCGCGGGGTCGGGCGTCTCGCTGGGCGAGTCGTAGGAGGCCGCCGTGTAGACCGCCTCGCTGCCCTGCTTGTCGTAGATCTTCATGTAGGCTTGGGAGTGCGTCACCATCCTATCCGGGGAGCTCTTGACGAAGATCTTCCCGTCCCGGGCGTCGAGGTCGGCCACGTCGCACTCCAGGATCTGGGCGGCGCCGCGGAGGAGCATGTCGCGCGCCTCGATGGCGGCCAGCCGGGTGGCCATCCCGTCGATCGTGGTGGTGCGGCTCCCGCGCACGCCCCAGCCGTAGGGGTTGACCGAGGTGTCCCCGTTGATGATGCGCACGTCCTCGACGCGCACGCCCAGCGCCTCGGCGCAGATCTGCGAGAGGGTGGTGTCCGAGCCGTTGCCCATCTCGATGGTGCCCGAGAGGACCTGGACCGTGCCGTCCTTGTTCATCTTGATGAAGGCGCCCGCCGTCTCCGGGCCCATGGCCCGGGCTCCGGTGAAGTGCACCGCCATGGCGAGGCCGTAGCCCCGCTTCTTGACGCCGCCGGCGGGTCGCTGCCCCTTCCAAGGCACGCGCTTGACGGCCTCCTGGAGGCACTCCCGGGCGCCGCAGCTGCTGATCTTGGCGCCGATGATGGTGGTGTCGCCCTTCCTCACGAGGTTCTTCATGCGGAGCTCGGCCGGGTCCATCCCGATCTGGCGGGCGTGGTTGTCCATCGCGACCTCGGTGCCGAAGGTGTAGCCCGCGTTGCCCACCCCCCGCATGGCGCCGCCGGGGGGGACGTTGGTGTAGACCACGTCGGCGTGGTGGCGGTAGGCCTTGAAGTTGTAGAGGCTCCCTCCCATGTGGGCGGTGATGGAGCCGACCACGGGGCCGTAGTCCGAGTAGCCGCCGTTCTCGACCACCATCCGCACCTCGCGGGCGAGGAGCAGGCCCTCCTTGTCGGTGGCGATACGGATGGTGTGGAACTGCTTGGTGCGGTGGGTGGCGAGGAGGAACTCCTCCTCCCGGGTGTAGTAGAACTTGACGGGGCGCCCCAGCTTCTTCGCCGCGATGATGGAGAGGAAGTCGATGTTGAACTTGCTCGTGGCCTTTCCCCCGAAGCCCCCGCCCACGTAGTTCGTGATCACGCGGATGTTGGCCTCGGGAATCTTGAGGCACTTGGAGAAATACTGGCTGGAGAGGCTGGGGCACTGGGTCGAGTTGTAGACCGTCAGGTAACCGCTCGGGGACCAATCGGCGATCGAGACGTGGGTCTCGAAGGCGCAATGCGCCTGCCTCGAGGAAGCGGTGGAGAGTTCGCTCACGTGGCGGGCGGTGCTGAACATCTTTTCCACCTCGCCGAACTCCATGTGCTTAGTGAAGGCGATGTTGTTCGGCCACCGGTCATGGATGACGGGGGCGCCGGGCTGCATGGCCTCGTGGGGGTCGAACACGGCCGGCAGGTCCTCGTAGTCCACCTCGATGAGTTCGAGGGCCTCCTGGGCGATGTCCTCCGAGGTCGCGACCACGGCCGCGACGGTGTCCCCGACGAAGCGCACCTTGTCCACGGCGAGCGGCCTTTGGTCGTAGCAGGATGGGACCACCCCCCAGACGACGTAATCGGGTATGTCCTTCGCCGTGAGGACGAGCCTCACCCCCGGGAGCTTCTCGGCCCGGCGGGTGTTGATGCCCTTGATGCGGGCGTGGGGGAACGGGCTCCCGAGGAGCTTGCCGTGCAG
>JBBTDR010000544.1:0-3359 GCA_038042665.1 Nitrospinota bacterium | reverse complement strand
ATGATGGCGCACTGCATGCCCAGGCAGATGCCGAAGAAGGGCACGAGGCGCTCCCGGGCGTAGCGCACGGCCTCGATCTTGCCCTCGATCCCGCGCCCCCCGAACCCGCCGGGGATGAGGATGCCGTGGGCCTGGGAGAGGAGGGTCGAGGCCCCGCGCCGCTCGAGGTCCTCGCTGTCCACGTAAAGGAGGTTCACTTTCACGTCGTTGGCGATGCCGCCGTGGACGAGGGCCTCGGAGAGGCTCTTGTAGGACTCCTTGAGGTTGACGTACTTGCCGACGATGGCGATGTCGGCCGAGACTTTGCTCTCGCGCACCCGCCGGACGATCTCCCGCCAGGCGCCCAGGTCGGGAGGCCTCCCGTGGCCCACCTTCAGGCGGTCGGCGATGATCTGGTCCAGGCCCTCGGCGTGGAACTTGAGGGGCACTTCGTAGATCGTGTCCACGTCGATGGCCTCGATGACCGCGCTGGGCGGCACGTTGCAGAAGAGCGATATCTTGCGCTTCACGTCGGCCAGGAGGGGCAGCTCGGTGCGGCAGAGCAGGATGTCGGGCTGGATGCCGATCTCGCGGAGCTTCATGACCGAGTGCTGGGTGGGCTTGGTCTTGAGCTCCTCGGAGGTCTTGATGAAGGGGATGAGGGTGACGTGGATGTGGAGGACGCTCTCCGGCCCCATGTCGTAGCGGAACTGGCGGATGGCCTCGAGGAAGGGCAGGCTCTCGATGTCGCCCACCGTGCCCCCGATCTCGCAGAGGACCACGTCCTCCCCGCGGTCCACCGCCCGGAAGCAGCCCTTGATCTCGTCCGTGATGTGGGGGATGACCTGCACCGTGCCCCCGAGGTAGTCCCCCACCCGCTCCTTGGTGATGACCGAGTAGTAGATGCGCCCGGCGGTGTAGTTGTTCTCCCGGCGCATGCGGGCGTGGGTGAAGCGCTCGTAGTGGCCCAGGTCGAGGTCCGTCTCGGCCCCGTCGTCGGTGACGAAGACCTCCCCGTGCTGGAAGGGGCTCATGGTGCCTGGGTCCACGTTCAGGTAGGGGTCGAACTTCTGGAGGGTGACGCGCAGCCCCCGCGCCTCGAGCAGCGCCCCGATGGAGGCCGAGGCGAGGCCCTTCCCCAGGGAGCTAAGCACGCCCCCGGTCACGAAGATGTACTTGGCCAACGCCTCACCTCCTCCTCCAGGGCGGCGCGGAGGGCGGAGTCCCCCAGCAGCCGGGCGAGGTCCCCCGGGACGTCCACCCCGACCGAGTCCCGCCCGATCACCACCACGCGGATCCGCGCCCCGTCCTCGAGCGCCCGCAACTGCTCCAGGCGCTCGGCCAGCTCCAGCGGGGTGGGCGGAAGGGACGCCAGCCGGAGGAGGTACTCCCGCCGGTAGGCGTAGAACCCGAGGTGCTTGAGGGGCCGGGGCCGGAGCCCGGCCCAGCTCCCCCGCAGGCCCGGGGCGGAGGCCGGCCCGGCCCCCAGCGGGCCGCGGGGATGGGGGATGGGGGCGCGGGAGAAGTAGAGGGCGTCCCCGGCCTTCCCCACCACCACCTTTACCACGTTTGGGTCCAAGAAATCCTCCGGCCCCGCGAGCGGGACCGCGAGGGTGGACATCTCGGGCGGATTTACCCCCAAAAGAGGCTGGACGGCCGCGTCGATGTCCTCCGGGCCGAGGAGCGGCTCGTCCCCCTGGACGTTCACCACGACCTGGGCGCCCTCCCCCCGGGCCACCTCGGCCACCCGGTCGGTGCCGCTGGGGTGGGAGGGGAGGGTCATCCGCGCCTCCCCGCCGAAGGCGCGCACGGCCCGGGCGACCCGCTCATCGTCCGTGGCCACGACCACCCGCGAGACCGTCTTGGCCCTGAGCGCCCGCCGGTAGACGTGCTCGATCATGGGCCGCCCCGCCAGCAGCGCCAAGGGCTTGCCCGGGAAGCGCGCCGAGGCCCAGCGGGCCGGGATCACGGCAAGGGCGTCCAACCTCCCTCCTCTCCCGGAACCTCCCGGCTCTTGGGAACGGGGGCCTCAGTAGGCGTTCCGGCTCACGAAGCCTTTCCAGATCGTGAGCCACATGATCTTGAGGTCCAAGCCCAGCGACCAGTGCTCGATGTAGTAGATGTCGCACTCGATGCGCTTCTCGATCGAGGTGTCCCCCCGCCAGCCGTTCACCTGGGCCCAGCCCGTCATGCCGCTCTTCATCTTGTGGCGGAGCATGTAGCCGGGCACCGAGCGGCGGAACTGCTCGACGAAGACCGGCCGCTCGGGCCGGGGCCCGACGAGGCTCATCTCCCCGCGGATGACGTTGAGGAGCTGGGGCAGCTCGTCCAGGCTCGTGCCGCGGAGGAAGGCGCCCAGCCAGGTGCGGCGCTCGTCGTCGGGCCGGGCCCAGACGGCGCCCGTCTCCCGCTCGGCGTCCGCCCGCATCGAGCGGAATTTGTACATCTGGAAGCGCACCCCGTCCAGGCCCATGCGCTCCTGGGTGAAAAGCACGGGCCCCGGGCTCGAGAGCTTGACCAGGGCCGCGATGAGCAGGAGGAGCGGGCCCAGGAGGATGAGGATGAGGCTCCCCAGCGCGATGTCCATCGCCCGCTTCCCCATCCGGCTCCAGCCGAGCAAGGGGGTCTGGGAGAGGAGCACCACCGGGAGGCCGTCCAGCTCCTCGATGCCCGCGTTCAGGCGCATGTGGTCGAGGAGGTCGGGCACCACCCGCAGGTCCACGCTGGAGTCGGCCAGCTCCTCGAGCAGCCCCTCCATCTCCTGCCGCCGCCCGGCGGGGAGGGCCACGTACACCTCGACCGCCCCCTCCCGCTCGGCCACCGCCTTGGCCTCCCCGATCCGCCCCAGAACGGGCCGCCCGCCGGCGCGGGCGGGCGCGGGGTCCTCCTCGGAGAGGTGGCCGATCACCTGGAAGCCCAGGTAGCGGTAGGCCTCCAGCCGATCCGCCGTGCGCTGGGCCAGGGGGGAGACCCCGGCCACCAGGATGCGGCGCATGTCCACCCCCCGCCGCCGGAGCCTCCGGATGGCGGACCACATCACCCGCCGCACCAGGAAGAGCAGCGCCGGCCCCAGCCCCATGAAATAGACCACCACCAGCCGGCTGTAGCTCACCCCGCGGTAGAAGAAGGTGAGGGCGATGAGGATGAGCACCGCCCAAGCCATGGTGTGGCTCAGGCGGATCATCTCCTCGGCGCTCTTCAGCCCCGCCCGGTGGTTGTAAAGGTGGGTGAGCCGGGCGGCCAGGAGCCAGCCCAGGAGGACGAAGGGCAGGACGAGGAGGTAGGCCGCGACCGGCGGGTAGCCCCGCGCGACCGGGACGAGCTCGAACTGGAAGCGCAGCCAGTAGGCGAGCAGCCAGGCGGCGAGGAGGGCGGCCTAG
>JBBTDR010000543.1:0-7176 GCA_038042665.1 Nitrospinota bacterium | reverse complement strand
ACAACCATGGGGGACGGAACCACCTCAAATCTCAACTAAGATTGGGACACTCTCCCCTGGATGTATCTTCCCGGGGTGGGCGGAGGGCCGCTGGAGAGGCAGGCCTGCGCGTCCGTAGGGGCGAGCCTCGTGTTCGCCCCGATTCGATCTCGTGGTGGGGCGAATACAGGATTCGCCCCTACGGGAGACAAGGCGGGTTCACCCTTTTCACGCGGTTTCCCGCGGGGAAAAGGGCTCTCCCGCCGGGGGAGGGCCGCGTCGGCTGACCCTTCCACGGGAGAGGCAAAATGAAATTTCTAGTCAAGGGGAGAGGCTTGACAAAAACTCACTTCCGGGCTAAATTTAGGCGTAGGATTACTTTTAGTTGATAACAAAGATTTATTGTTGAGGATAAACGCCTATGAAAGTTACCTCAAAGGGTCTTGCAAGTACACAGAATCCCTTTCGCCCAGGTGCTGGTCATATGCCGCTTTACCTGGCCGGCCGAAAAACCGAAACGGAAGAATTCACAAAACTTCTCCAGCAAGAAACGATACTTCAAAATGCGATTCTTACGGGTCTTCGGGGAGTGGGTAAAACGGTTCTCCTGGAAACATTTAAGCCTCTCGCACTAGAACAAGGCTGGCTGTGGGTGGGAACTGACTTATCAGAGTCAACTAGCGTAAGTGAACAAATATTTGCTGTCCGCTTAATAGCGGATCTGTCAGTTGCAACCTCTCAAATTATAGTAGGCAAGACCAAGAAGGGAGGTGCGGCCTATGCGCGAAGTGAAGTGGGATTTGGAAAAACAGATAATCTAGGACATCAAACATTGGATTTTGAGTTTTTGTGCGAGACTTTCGCCGCAACACCAGGGCTCATCTCAGACAAGCTAAAAGCGGTGCTTGAATTGGCTTGGGTGCATCTGTCTCGAACAGAGTGGAAGGGGATTATTTTCGCATACGACGAGGCGCAAAACCTTTCTGATCATGCCGACAGACATGAGTACCCACTTTCTTTGCTTTTAGATACTTTCCAATCAATCCAACGAAAACGCATCCCTTTCATGTTGGCCTTGACTGGATTGCCGACCCTTTTCCCGAAACTCGTTGATGCGCGGACATATGCGGAACGGATGTTTCACATGATTACGCTTGAACAATTGAATAAAGCTGATAGCAGAGAAGCGATTGTCAGACCCATAAGCCTTATCAAGTGCCCATTTAATTTCGCAGAAGATTCGATAGATATGATTATCGAAGATTCCAGCGGGTATCCCTACTTCATTCAATTTATTTGTAGGGAGGTGTTTGATCTATGGATTCAACAAGCCAAGATGGGTAAAAAAGCGTCTGTCCCCAGGGAGGAAATTATCCGAAAATTAGATTTGGATTTTTTTGCAGGTCGGTATTCTCGAACAACTAGCAGACAACGGGAGTTACTATACATTATCGCTAATCTCAAAAACGGGGGCAAGGAATTTGCCATTCACGACATTGTTTCTGCGTCAAATGAAGGGTCTGCTAAGCCATTCGGCACAAGTCAAGTGAACCAAATGCTGAATTCCCTGATTGAGCGAGGTTTAATTTATAAAAATCGGTATGGACGATATTCGTTCGCTGTTCCTCTCATGGGACAATACATTCTGAGACAAGGACCACCAAAGGATTAATTTTTCGAGCCCCACCGCGCCTTGGCCGCCTTCTTCCCGATCTCGCTCAGTTGTTTCTTGCTGAGATTAGCCGCCCGCGCCTTGCCCCCTTTGAGACCCCCCAACCGCCCCAGGGCAACGGCATGGGGGTTCTTGCCCTCATCCTCGGGCCGGGCTTCCGGCTCGCCCTCGGTCGCGGCCTTCACGATGGCATAAGCTAGTTGGTTGGTGTCGCGGGGCCGTTTTGGTTTCTTGCCTGAGCGGTTATCCATGCCCCCAAGATAGGGCATGGGGCCAGGGAAGGCAAGGGTGCCTCGGATTCAAACTGACCCACTACCAAGTTCTGCCGTTTCGCAGGGATTTTCGGCGGAAAAAGCCCCCCCGCCGGGCGGCGGGGAGACTGGAGGGCTCAGTAGAGCATGTTCTTGTAGACGTGATCGGTCAGCGCGTCCTCCTCCTCGACGTTCTTGCCGGGCACCTGGTCGGCCACGATCCGGCCGAGGGTGGGGAAGGACGCGCGGTCGATCTGGATGGAGGGGTCCCAGAGGTTCGAGCGGATGAGGGATTTGCCGCAGTGGAAGAAGGCCTCCTTCACCTTGATGAGCAGCCCCGAGCGGGGGGCGCGGCCGTTCACGGCGGCGGTCTCGAGGAGGGCCGGGTCGCGGGTGAGGGAGGCCCGGCCGTTCACCCGCAGGGTCTCGGTGACGCCCGGGACGAAGAAGATGAGGGCGACGTCCGGGCACTCGAGGATGTTCTGCATCGAGTCCACCCGGTTGTTGCCGATGCGGTCGGGGAGGAAGAGGGTGTGGTCGTCGATCACCTTCACAAAGCCCGGGGGGTCGCCCTTGGGGGAGGCGTCGGCCCCCTCCGGGCTCCAGGAGGCGAGCACGAGGAAGGGCGAGAGGGAGATGAAGTGGCGGCAGTGGTCGTCCAGCTTGGAGAGCTGCCGCTGGACCGTCCGCGGCACCGGCGGGCCGAAGAACTCGCGCAGCTCTTCCCGGGTCCGGATGTCCCCGGCCGGGGCCTGGGTGTTCTCTCCGCTCATGGCGGCCTCCCTTGGAAGGCGCTCCGCGCGCTTCAGCCTTCCGGTCCGAGCATCTTCTCGGGGCGCACGAGCTGGTCGAACTTCTCCGCCGTGAGGAGGCCCAGCGCCACGGCGGCCTCCTTGAGGGTGATGTTCTCGGCGAAGGCCTTCTTGGCCACCTTGGCCGAGTTGTCGTAGCCGACGTGGGGGTTCAGGGCCGTGACGAGCATGAGGGAGCGCTTGAGGTGGCCCTCGATGACCTCCCGGTTGGGCTCGATGCCCCGGGCGCAGTGCTCCTCGAAGGAATCGCAGGCGTCGGCCAGCAGGCGCACCGAGTTCAGGACGTTGAAGATGATGAGGGGTTTGAAGACGTTGAGCTCGAAGTTGCCGGAGGCGCCCCCGACGTTCACCGCCACGTCGTTGCCCATCACCTGGGCGCAGACCATGGTCATGGCCTCGCTCTGGGTGGGGTTTACCTTGCCGGGCATGATCGAGGAGCCGGGCTCGTTCTCGGGGATGCGCAGCTCGCCGATGCCCGAGCGCGGGCCCGAGGCCAGCCAGCGGATGTCGTTGGCGATCTTCATCAAGGCGGCGGCCAGGGTCTTGAGCGCCCCGTGGGTGAAGACCAGGGCGTCGTGCGCGGCCAGGGCCTCGAACTTGTTGGGCGCGGGGCGGAAGGGCAGGCCCGTCATCTTGGCGATGTGGGCGCAGGCCTTCTCGGAGAACCGGGGGTGGGTGTTGAGCCCGGTGCCCACCGCCGTGCCGCCGAGGGCCAGGTCGTGGAGCCCGTCGAGGGTGGCCCGGGTGCGCTTCTCGCAGTTCTCGAGCTGGGCGGCGTAGCCCGAGAACTCCTGGCCCAGGGTGAGGGGGACGGCGTCCATCAAGTGGGTGCGGCCGATCTTGATGATGCCCTCGAAGGCCCGGGCCTTCTGGGCCAGGGTCTTCCGCAGGCCGGCCGCGGCGGGGAGGAGGCGCTTGGCGATCTGCTCGGCCGCGGCGACGTGCATGGCGGTCGGGAAGGTGTCGTTCGAGGACTGCGCCTTGTTCACGTCGTCGTTGGGGTGGATGGGCTTCTTCGAGCCCATCTTGCCCCCGGCCAGCTCGATGGCGCGGTTCGAGATGACCTCGTTGGCGTTCATGTTGGTCTGGGTGCCGCTGCCCGTCTGCCAGACGCGGAGGGGGAAGTGGGCGTCGAGCTTGCCCTCGATCACCTCGTCCGCCGCCTGGACGATGAGCTTGGCCTTCTCGGCGGGGAGGAGGCCCAGCTCCTCGTTGGCGAGGGCGGCGGCCTTCTTGAGGATGCCGAGCCCGCGGATGATCTCGCGGGGGAAGCGGTCCCCTCCGATGTTGAAGTGGATGAGGGAGCGGGCCGTCTGGGCCCCATAGTACATCTCGTCGGGGACCTGGATCTCCCCCATGCTGTCCGTCTCGGTCCGGTAACCCATGGCTCCGTCCTCAGGCCGGGCCGCCCCCGGGGGGTGCCCGGCGGATCGATGACCGGGAGGGCGCGATCCCTTGCCGCCGGAGAAAGTATGGCACGGAGGAGGGCGGCGCGGAAGGCGGGGAAGGGGGCCGTTAGCCGGAGGGGCCATCGCCTGTAGGGGCGGTTCGCGAACCGCCCCTACACAGACTGGGGTCGCCTACCACTGGAGCACGATCCGCCCGATCGGGTCCCCCGCCCGGAGCTGGCCCAGGGCCTCGTTGGCCTCCCGCATGGGGGCGGTGCCGGAGATGACGGCCTTCACCCGGCCGTCGTTCACGAGGCTGGCGGCGTCGGCCACGTCCCGCACGGAGTGGTTGTGGGAGGCGATGATCTGGACCCACCTGTAGACCAGCTTGGCCGGGTCGAGGGTCACGGACTGGCCGTAGTGGTAGCCCAGGATGACCAGCCGCCCGCCCGGCCGCAGGAGGTCCATGCACTGCTGGATGACGGGGGGCACGGCGGCCCCGCCCACGATCTCGAGGGCCACGTCGGCCCCCACCCCGTCCGTGAGGTCGAGGACGGCCTTCACCGGGTCGGTCCGGAGGGCGTTGAGGGTGTGGAGGGCGCCGAGCCCGCGGGCGGCCTCGAGCTTCTCCTCCTTCACGTCCACTCCGATCACGTTCGCCCCGAGGTGGCGCAGGATCTGGAGGGCGTGGATGCCCAGGCCGCCCAGCCCGAAGATGACCGCCGTCTCGCCGAGCTCCACCCGGGCCATGCGGATGGCGTGGAGGGGGGAGCCCAGGGTGCCGCCGATGAGGGAGGCGGCCTCCATGGTGACGTCCGGGCCCACCTTGACGAGGTTGCGGTCGGAGATCGAGACCAGCTCGCCGAAGCCGCCGTCGATCTCGAAGCCCATCCGCCCCGGGGAGTTCAGGCACATCTCCTCGCGCCCGGCCCGGCACATGCGGCAGCGGCCGCAGGTCTGCTTGGCCACCATCACCACCCGGTCGCCCGGGCGGACGGACTCCACCTCGCTCCCCACCTCGACGACCACCCCCGCGCTCTCGTGGCCGAGCAGGAGGGGCTTCTTCGCCGACTTCACGAGCCCGTCCCAGATCTTGAGGTCGGTGGCGCACAGGCCGTTCGCCTTGGCCTGGACGAGGACCCCGCGCGGGCCGGCGACCCTGGGCTCAGGCACTTCCTCCCAGGAGAGGGGTTTGCCGAATTCCTTGAGGAGCATCGCCTTCATGGGGGGAGGCCTCCTGGGGAGCGAAAAGGCGCGGATGACGCCCGCCCCGGGAGTGTACCAATTTCCCGGCGGGGGGCGAAGCGGGGGAGGGAGGTGGAAGGCTCAGGCGGGCCGGGCCGGGGAGGCCTTGCGCCCCTTCCGGCCGGCGAGGACCCGCCCGATCTCGGCGCGGAAGGCGACCGGGTCGATGGGCTTGGCGACGAAGCCCTCGACGCCCAGGCCGAGGCAGCGGTCCCGCTCCGGGCCGGAGGTTCCGGGGAGGACGGCGACGGTGGGGATGTCGCGGGTGCCGGGCTCGCTCTTGAGTCGCCGGAGGAGGCGGAGCGCGTCCCCGTCCGGCGCCTCCAGCTCCATCAGCACGAGGTCGGGGCGCTCCCTGCGGGCGAGCTCGAGGCCCTCCTCCTCGGAGCGCGCCGAGAGCACGCGCCCGGCGTTGCGCATGAGCATCTTGAGGTAGCCATGAAGCGGCTTCTGGCCCTCGAGGACGAGGACGGAAGCGCCCTCCCAGGGCTCCTCGGCCTCCGGTGCGCCCGGCTGGCTCCCTTCGCCGTTCCCCTCGGAGGGGCGGGTGGAGGCCGGGACGCTCTCGGGCAGGGAGAAGGTGAAGGTGCTGCCCTTGTCCTTCTCGCCCTCGGCCCAGATCCGGCCGCCCTGGAGGCGGAGGAGCTGCTCCACCAGATGGAGGCCGATGCCCAGGCCGCCCCCCCGGTACGGCTCGCCCGACTCGAGCTGGGCGAAGCGATCGAAGAGGCGGCCCGCCTCCCCGGGGCCGAGCCCGATTCCCTCGTCCTGGACGGAGATCCAGACCTCGCCCGCGCGGCGCTCGGTGCGGACGCGGATGGCGCCGCCGGCCGGCGAGTACTTCACGGCGTTGTCGAACAGGTTGAAGAGGATTTGCTGGGCGCGGGTGACGTCGCAGCGGACCTGGGCGTCCCCCGCCCGCAGGTCGTACTCCAGGGTGAACCCCTTGGGGAGCTGCGGGAGCCGGGCGTCGAGCGCCTGGCGCATGAGCGCGTCGGCGGCCACGTCGCTCAGGTCGAGGCGCAGCTTGCCGGCGGAGATGCGGTCCAGGTCGAGCAGGTCCTCGATCAGGTGGAGCATGTGCTGCCCCGCCTCGCGGATTTTCTGGGAGGCTTGGATCGTCTCGGGATCCCCGGCCTGGAAGCGCAGGACGTCGCCGAGGGCCGTGATCACGTTCAGCGGGGAGCGGAGCTCGTGGTTGAGGTTGGAGAGGAAGACGCTCTTGGCGCGGTTCGCCGCCTCGGCTTCTTCCTTCGCCGTCTGGAGCGCCTGCTCGGCCCGCTTGCGCTCGGAGAGGTCCTTGTGGATGCCCGCGATGGCGACGACCTCCCCCTGCTCGTTCTGGACCGGGGAGAGCGTGATGCTCACGGGTACGAGGGCGCCGTCCTTGCGGCGGCGGCGGGTTTCGAAGGTAGTGGGAGCGCCTTCGCCGAGTACGCGTCCCGCGATCTTATTCCGCAGGTCGGCGTCGTCCTCGGGCACGATCATGTCCACCTTGCGCCCCAGCGCCTCGGACCGGTTGTAGCCGTAAAGCCTCTCCGCGCCCGAGTTCCAGAGGAGCACGGTGCTCTCCGGGCTGGTGATGATGATGGGGTCGGAGGTGTCTCGCACCACGCTGTCGAGGAACTGGCGGTTCCGCTCCACCTCGTCGTGGAGCCTCGCGTTCTGGACGGCGATGGCGGCGTGGGAGGCGAGGTTGTCCAGGAGCCCCAGGTCGCCAGGGGTGAAGAAGTTGCGCGGACGGGCGAAGCAGCTGAGGGCGCCGATGATCTTCCCGCCCTGGCGCATGGGCTGCGCGATGTAGGAGTTGATGTTGTTCGCGCGGGCCC
>JBBTDR010000542.1:0-5346 GCA_038042665.1 Nitrospinota bacterium | reverse complement strand
GCCCACGGCGCCGGTGATCGCCCGGTGCCAGCGGCCGAAGAGGGTGTAGATGATGTGGCCCCCGTCCAGCTGCCCCGCCGGGATGAGGTTGAGGGCGGTCACCAGGAAACCGCACCAGCCCGCGAAGGCGACGGGGTGGAGCACCACGTCCACCCTCTCCCCCAGCGGCCCCAGCACGAGCCGGGCCGCGAGGTCGAAGAGCCACGGCGTCCCCAGCCCCAGGCCCGGCGCCGCGCCGCTCCCCCCGCCCGCCGGGACCACCCGCGAGAGGGAGAGGCCCGCCAGGGTGACCGGCAGCGCCACCGCCAGCCCGGCCAGCGGGCCCGCCGCCGCCACGTCCATCAGGGCGTTGCGGTTGAGGAGCCTCCCCCGGATGCGGATGATCGCCCCGAAAGTCCCGAACAGCGTGGGGGCCGGGATGAAATACGGGAGGGAGGAGTCCACCCCCCACCGGCGGGCGGCGAGAAAGTGGCCGCTCTCGTGGGCGCCCAGGATCAGGAGCAGGGTGAGGGAGAACGGCAGCCCCTCGGCGAGGAGACCGGGGCGCGCCAGGAGATCGGTGGGAAAAACCCCGCGCTGGAAGGCCCCCGCGATCATGGTCGTGAGCACCGTCACCAGGAGCATGAGGAGGGGGACCGCCCATTCTCCGCGCCGGGGCCGCTCCCATCCCTCCCCGGGCGCGAAGCCGAACGGGGCGCGCTGCGGCCCCGGGGGCCACCCCAGGGGACTTGGCTGGGAGGGGGGAAGAGAGGGGGTCACGGCGCCTCCTGGGGCGGCAGTCCCTTCGAGCCTACCCTGCCCCCCGCGCGGGCGCAAATGGAGCATCCCGAGGCCCGGGAACGCATCCTTGACACCCCGCCCCCCAGTTCCTACCCTCTCAGGTAGGATACAGTGTCCACGCTCACTTTCCCGAAAGCCTTTCAGATATTCCATGCTGAGACGACGCGCCTTCGCCGGAAACCATGCCCTCGCCACCTGCCTGCTGGCCGCTCTCTGGGCGCTCGCCGGATGGGCCGGCGAGGTCCGGGCCGCCCCGCAGCCTCCTCCGGCGGAGAGATGGGCCGCCCCGGCGCCCGCCCGCCCCGATCGGCCCCGGCCGGCGCTCCAAGGAATACTGGAGACCGATCCGCAAAGCGCCGCCGCCGAGGGAGCCCTGTTCGACCTCGCCCGGATCGACTACGCCGAGGGGCGCTACGCCCAGGCCGCCGGGCACCTGAAGGCCCTCCAGGCCCGCTTCCCCCTCTCCTCGCTCTATGCGGACAGCGAGTTCTGGCTCGGCCTCTCCCTCCAGGCCGCCGGGGAGGCGGAGCAAGCCTGGCTCCCCCTGCGCGGGAGCCTGAGCCGGGAGCGGCATCCCCTCCGGCGCTCTCTCCTGCTGGCCGCCCTGGGGGAGGTCTATGAGGCCCGGAACGACGCCTTCGCCGCCCTCCTCTCCTACGCGGAGGCGCTGGGCGCCGGGGAGCAGCTGCCCCGGCGGGAGCTCCTCGCGGCGCGCGTGCGGACCCTCGCCACGGCCAAGGTGGCCCAGCACCAGCTCGTCTCCGCCGCCGAGCAGTTCCGCAAGGATCCGGCGGGGCCCATCCTCCGGCTCGCGCTGGCGCGCCAGGCGGCGGCGGAGAACCGCCCCCAGGCGGCCCTGGCCGCCATCCACCGCTTCCTGGAGGACTACCCCGGCCACCCCGAGCGCGAGGCGGCCCGCAGCCTGGAGAAGGACCTGCGCGATCAGCTCGCCGTGAACCAGGGGCGGGTGGGGGTGCTCCTCCCCCTCTCGGGTCCCGCCGCCGCCGCGGGCGAGCGGGTGTACCAGGGCATCCAGCTTGCCCTGCGCCACGTGCTGGAGGCGAATCCGAAGCTCCAGATCCAGCTGGCCGTCCGGGACACGCGGAGCACGGCCGGCTCCCCCGGGGTGGCCGCCGAGAAGGCGGAGGAGCTCATCCGGCAGGAAAAGGTGCTGGCCCTCGTCGGACCCTTCCTGAGCACGGCGGCCGAGGCGGTGGGCGCGAGGGCGGGCGGGCTCGAGACGCCCCTCCTCAGCCCCTTCGCCATCCGCACCCAGATGACCGGCCGGGGCCCCTGGTTCTTCCGCAACACCCTCACCAACCGGCTCCAGAGCGAGGGCATCGCGGCCTACGCCGTGCGGGTGCTGGGGCTGCGCAACTTCGCCGTGCTCTATCCGGATGACACCGACGGCCAGGAGCTCGCCCGGCTCTTCGCGGAGAGCGTCCACCAGCTCGGAGGACAGGTGGTGAAGTCCATCCCCTTCCCCCACGACGCGAACGACTTCGGCCCCCAGATGCGGGCCCTCGGCGGGATGGACGACACCCAGCTCGCCCGCCAGCGGCGCGCGCTGGGCCTCAAGCCCGGCGAGCCCTTCCGCCTCACCCTCTCCTTCGAGGCCCTCTTCGTCCCCGCCTACCACGACAAGGCGGTGCTCATCGCCCCCCAGATCCCCTTCTACAACATACACGGCATCAAGCTGCTGGGGGGGCACGGGTGGGACAGCGAGGAGCTACTGCGCTTCGGGGAGCGCTACGTGGAGGGGGCGGTCTTCGTGGACGGCTTCTTCGCCGACTCCGAGGAGCCCCGGGTGGCCCGCTTCACCAAGGAGTACACCCAGCTCTTCGGCCGCAAGCCCGACATCTTCTCCGCCCTGGGCTACGACGCCGCGAAGATCGTTTTCGAGGGACTCGTGCGCGGGGCCAAGACCCGCCGCGAGATGCGGGACTACCTGGCCACCCTGCGCGGCCACGAGGGGATCATGGGGCTCACTTCCATGGGGAGAGATGGGGACACCCTGCGGCAGCTCTTCGTCCTCACCGTGCGGAAACGCAAGATCGAGCACCTGCAGATGATCACGCCGCACCGCGAGGGGCTGGGCGCCCCGCCGGCGCCCGGCCCGCCTTCCTCCACCGACGCTCCGGGCCTCCCGCGTCCCCAGGGCCCCGCCCAGGCCGGGAGGCCCTGAGAGCTTCACCTCCCCTGATCCGCCCGGAACGGATCGAAGGCCCCTTCGCTCCCCGCGCGGGCGGGCAGGCCGCGGCCGGACTCCCCGGGCGGCGGCCCCTCCTCCTGCGGGCGGGTGTTCGGATCGTTCCCCTCCGGCTCCTCGGGCGCCGTGGCGCTGAGATCATCGGGGCGCATCTTGCGCGGAGCGAAGTCCGGCTCGGTCCCCGGAAGATAGGCCTGCCACACCCCTCCCAGCTCCCCCTCGAGGAGGCGGGCGCCCGTCCGGGGGTCGACATAGGCCATCGAAACCTTGGCGGGGCGCTGGAAGTCCACCGAGGGGAACCCCTCGTGGAGGCCGGCCATCAGGTCCATCCAGATGGGGAGGGCCGCGCGCCCGCCCGTCTCGTCCGGGCCCAGGGTACCCTTGTCGTCCATCCCCACCCACACCCCGACCGCGAACAGCGGGGACATCCCGACGAACCAGGCGTCCTGGTAGTCGTTCGTGGTGCCCGTCTTCCCCGCCAGGGGGCGGCCGAGCTCCCTCGCCTTGGCGGCGGTGCCCCCTTCGACCACCCGCTTCAGGAGGTCCACCATGACGTAGGCCTCCTCGGGGGAGGCGGAGCGCGTCACGGTGGGCGAAGCGCTCCACAGCGCGCGGCCGTCCGCGTCCTCCACCCGCTGGAGGAGATGCGGCTCCACCCGCACGCCCCCATTCGCCAGGGCGGCGTAGGCCGAGGTGAGATCGAGCAGGGTCACCCCGTTCGAACCCAGCGCCAGCGAGAGATTTGCCTGCATGGCGGAGCGGATGCCCAGGGCCCGGGCCTGGCGGATGATCTTGCGCACCCCCACGGCGTGGGCCAGCTTCACCGTCACCACGTTGCGCGACTTCATCAGGGCTTCGAGCAGCGTGGTCGGGCCGAAGAAGCGCTCCTCGAAGTTGGTGGGCTTCCACTCCCCGCCCGGCCCCCCCGAAGGGAAGATCACGGGCGCGTCCATGATGATGTCCGAGGGCGACCAGCCCTCTTGCAGGGCGGTGAGATAGGTGAAGGGCTTGAAGGCCGAGCCGGGCGGCCGCACGGCCTGAATCGCCCGGTTGAAGCGGCTGCGCTCGAAGTCGTAGCCCCCCACCATCGCCCGGATGGTCCCCGTCCGGGGCTCGAGCACCACCACCGCCCCCTGCACCTGGGGCTCCTGGACCAGCCGCACGCGCGCCGGCCCTGGGTTCTCCGCCCGCCCGTTCGCCTCGGCGCGCTCGACCAGGATCACGTCGCCGGGGCGGAAGGCGTCCTCCAGGGCGGTGAGCTTCGTGCCGCTGCCGTTGTGGGCGGGGTCGAAGGGCCGCGCCCAAGCCGCGTCCTCCAGCATCAGGAAGGCCGGCCCCGTCCGGAGGATGAGGTCCGCGCGCCGGCGGGCGACCCCCGACACCACCGCGGGCTCCCACTGGCCCGAGCGGAACTCCGGCCACTCCTCCCGCTGGGCCACGAAGATGGCCACGAACTTCCAGACGCGGTCCTGGCTCCAGCGGAGGTCCACCCGGCCGATGGGCCCCCGGTAGCCCCGCCGCCGGTCCACCTCCTGGAGCCCCCGGCGCAGGGCGAGGGTGGCCTCGTGCTGGATGTCGGAGTTGATGGTGGTGTGGATGCGGAGCCCGTCGCGGTAGAGCCGCTGGGAGGTGAACAGCCGCTCCACCTGGCGGCGGGCCTGCTCGATGGGGTACTCCGCCTCGCCCCCGCTCGGGCGGGCCTTGGCGAGCGCCACCGGGGCGCGCGCGGCCAGGTCGCGCTCGAGGGCCGAGATGTAGCCCTCCTCGTACATCCGCTTGAGCACGTGGGCGCGCCGCCGCCTCGCGCGGTCGAGGGAGCGGAAGGGGCTGTAGGCCGAGGGCGCCCGGGGCAGCCCGGCCAGGAGCGCCGCCTCGGGCAGGGTGAGGGCCTTGGCCCCCTTGCCGAAGTACACGCGCGCGGCGGCCTCGATGCCGTAGGCGCCGTGGCCGTAATAGATCTGGTTCAGGTAGAGGTTGAGGATCTCCCGCTTGTTGAAGCGGGCCTCGATGCGGATGGCCAGCACGGCCTCCCGGATCTTCCGGCTCAGGTTCCGCTCCGGGGTGAGGAAGAGGGTCTTGGCGAGCTGCTGGGTGATGGTGCTGCCGCCCTGGACGATCTCCCCGCCGGAGAGGTTCCGCAGGGCGGCCCGCCCGATGCCGATGATGTCGATGCCGGGATGATCCTCGAAGCGGGAGTCCTCGGTGGCCAGGGTGGCCTGGATGGCGGTGGGCGGTATCTCCTCCAGGGGAAGGAGGAAACGCCGCTCGACGAAGAACTCCCGCGCCAGCCCCCCGTGCTGGTCGTACACCCGGGTGACGAGGCTGGGACGGTAGGTGCGCAGGAGCTCCACGTCGGG
>JBBTDR010000541.1:0-1914 GCA_038042665.1 Nitrospinota bacterium | reverse complement strand
GCAAGGGGCCGAACCGGGATGGATCGTGATCTCCGAGGCGGCCAACCGATTGGTGGCGGGCTACTTCCACACCCGGCCCCTCGGGGCACTCCCCCTCAAGGGGAAGGGCGAGGCGGTTCGCGCCTGGGAGGTGATTTCCGCTCGGTCGGCCCGGACCCGCCTGGAGGTGGAGGCCGAGGGAGGGCTTACTCCCTTCGTGGGCCGGGAACGGGAGCTTCGGCTCCTCTCGGAGTGCTTCGAGAAGGCCAGGGCGGGGCATGGGCACGTCGTCTTCGTCATGGGCGAGCCGGGGATCGGCAAGTCGCGCCTGCTCCTGGAGTTTCAACGGCGGCTCGGGGAGGAGGTGACTTGGCTTGAAGGGCGCGCGGTCTCCTTCGGGCGCTCCATCGCCTTCCACCCCTTGACAGACCTCCTCAAGCGCACTTTCCGGATCGAGGAAGGGGACACCGAGGGCGCGGTCGTGAGGAAGATCGAGCAGGGCGTCCTCCGCCTCGGAGAAGACCTCCGGCCGATCCTGCCCTCCCTGCGCTATCTCCTTTCGGTAGACCCGGGCGACCCGGTGGTGGCGGCCATGGACCCGCAGCAGCGCCGGGGAGAGCTCTTCAACGCCCTGCGGCGCCTGATGCTCCGCGCTTCCGAAGTGCGCCCTCAGGTGGTCGTATACGAGGACCTCCACTGGATGGACAAAGCGACGGAGGAGTACCTGCTCTTCACGGACGACAGCATCCCGGCCAGCCGAATCCTGCGCATCCTCACCTACCGCCCGGGCTACGCCCATCCCTTCGGGGACCGGACCTACCACGCGCGGATTGCCCTGGACGCCCTTCAGACCGAGGAGAGCGTGCGGATGGCCCAGGGGCTGCTCGCGGCGGAGAGCCTCCCGGAGGACCTCAAGGCCCTCATCGTCCGGAAAGCCGAGGGGAACCCCTTCTTCGTCGAGGAGGTGGTCAAAGCTCTCCGGGAGGTCGGGGCGGTCCGGCGAGAGGGGGACGGCTACGTCCTGGCCAAGCGGCTGGACGAGGTTTTCATCCCCGACACGCTCCAGGACGTGATCATGGCGCGAATCGACCGCTTGGAAGAGGCTCCGAAGAAGACCCTCCAGGTTGCCTCCGTGATCGGCCGGGAGTTCAGCCACCGCCTCCTGGACCAGCTCGCCGAGGTCCGGGAGCGGACTGAGGAGCTCCTGCGGGAGCTCAAGGCGATCGAACTGATCTACGAGAAGAGCCTCTTCCCCGAGCGGGCGTACATGTTCAAGCACGCCCTCACCCAAGATGTGGCGTACAACTCCCTGCTCCTCCAGCGGCGGAGGGAGCTTCACCGCCTGATCGGCCTGGCCATCGAGGAGATCTACGCGGAGCGGCTGGCCGAGCAGTATGAGGTCCTCGCCCATCACTTCTCTAGGGCGGAGGAGCCGGCCAAGGCGGTGGAGTATCTGGCGCGCTCTGCCGAGAAGGCGGCTGGGAGCTATGCCCATAGCGAGGCGGTCACCGCTCTGGAGGAGGCTCTCGTCCATGCGGAGCGGCTCCCGGTTGAGGGACGAGACCGCCGCCTCCTGGATCTGGCCGTTCGCCGGGCGGAGTCCCTCCATTTCCTGGGCCGCCGGCAGGAGATCGTGGACCTCCTCCTTCAGCACCAGGAGCGCCTCGACCGCCTACAAGACCCATCGCTCGCCGGCCGGTTTTATTTCTGGCTGGGCTGGGCTCACGCCTGGCTCGGGCACCGGGCGGAGGCGGCCGAAAATTTGAACAGAAGCCTCCAAGAGGCAACGCGGTCCGGCGACGAAGCCCTCATGGGGAGGGTCCATCGCGCCCTTTGCCTGGAGTGCACCTATTCGGGGCGGCCGATGGACGAAGCGGTCGCCCACCGCCGGCAGGCCGTGTCTTTGCTGGAGCGGACGGAGGACCGCAAGATCGG
>JBBTDR010000540.1:6744-7086 GCA_038042665.1 Nitrospinota bacterium | reverse complement strand
CAAGGATCTGGACGAAATGACCGAGAAGGCGGGGAGCATCGACGACCCCAAGGAACAGCAGGCCGCTTTCGAGCGATTCACTGACACGATGCAGGAGAGAGGAGCCCTCGGGATCCTGTTCCGTCTGGTGGACACCTGGGGTTACCAGAAGAAGCTCCAGTTCCTCCCGCGCGGCGACGAGAATCTGTACCCCTGGGAGATCGGCGTCAAGCAATAGCACGGCAATGGGAGGAGCCCGCCTCCCCGCCGGATGGATGCGCCCCTCGGGACACTTCCTCACTCACCGGAGGATCGCACCTTCGGCGCGCGCTGTGGTAGTCTTCATTCGATAGCTCCGAAGCC
>JBBTDR010000540.1:0-6734 GCA_038042665.1 Nitrospinota bacterium | reverse complement strand
TTCCCCTGGGAGGTCAGCGTCAAGCAATAGCACGGCAACGGGAGGAGGCTGCCCCCCCGCCGGATGGATGCGCTCCCCGGGGCACCTTCTCGCCGGAGGAGCGCACCTTCGGCGCGCGGCTGGCCGCGGTGAACCGCTGGGGGGAGAGCGCACCCAATAAGCGCCGCACCGCTGAAGCCGCCGCCGGGCGGCCCAGGGCGGCGGAGTTCTCCCCCCCGCGGGGGAGCGCTCCGCCCGAGACTTGCCATTGAAAGGGAGAAAATGGCCACGAAGAGGGAAACACCCATCGTCGCCGTGGTTGGGGCCCGCTTCGGAGACCTGGCCATCGAGGAGAAAGTCCTGCGGCCAACCGGCTGCCGCCTGGTGCGGGGGCCCGGGAACGACGCCGCATCCATCATCGAATTGTGCCGGGGAGCAACGGGCGTCCTGGCGGGCGCCATCGGGCCGCAGTTCACGGCGGAGGTCGTCTCCTCCCTCGGCGCCTGCCGCGTGATCGCCCGCTATGGAGTGGGCGTCGATAACATCGACGTCGAGACGGCGAAGAAGAAGGGGATCATCGTCACGAACGTCCCCGACTACTGCGTCGACGAGGTCTCCGATCACGCCATGGCGTTCATCCTGACCTTCGCGCGCAAGCTGGACATCGGAGCGGTGGAAGCCAAGAAGGGGGACTGGAGCATCGGCCCCCTCCAGCCGATTCACTCCCTCCGGGGTTCGGTGCTCGGCATCGCCGGGATCGGGCGCATCGGCTCCGCGCTGGCCAGGAAAGCCCGCGCCTTCGGCATGAAAGTCGCGGCCTTCGACCCCATCGCACCGGAACCCTCGTTCCGGCGCATCCGCGCCGGGAAGGTCTCCCTGAACGAACTCCTGCGGATGTCGGACTACCTCTCCCTGCACGCCCCGCTGACCCCGAAGACCCGCGGGATGATCGGCAAGGCCCAGCTTGAGCGGATGAAGCCCGAGGCCGTCATCGTCAACGTGGCCCGGGGGGGCCTGATCGACGAGGAAGCCCTCGCCGCCGCCCTGAGCGCCAAGCGGATCCGGGGAGCGGGGCTGGACGTCTTGATGGAGGAACCTCCCTCCACGGGGCATCCCCTTCTCGCCCTGCCCAACTGCATCATCACCCCGCACAAGGCGTGGTACAGCGTTTCGGCGCAGGAGAAGCTGCGGCGGGGAGCCGCGGGCGAGGTCCTGCGCGTCCTTCGTGGCCGGGAGCCGAAGTACAGGGTCGTATGAGTGCAGCCGGCCATGCCTGTCGGCGCTCAGCTTTTCGCCTTTTCGGCAAAGAGGAGGAAAGACCATGACACAGGGATTCATGGGTGTGGACTGGGAAGACCGGATCGATTTCGCCCGGCTCCGCCGGGAGCGCCTCGAGAAGGCCAAGAAGGCGCTCGCCGAATCCGACGTGGACGCGCTGTTCGTGTTCCACACCGAGGACGCCCGCTACCTCACGGGCGCCCGCTCCCACCTCGGCCCGACCTATTCGAACAAGACGACGGTGGTCCTCGCCAAGGGCGGCGACCCGATTCTTTTCACGATGGACCACGTGTACTGCCGCGAGACCATGCCCTGGCTGGCTCCCGGGCAGATCCAGGAGCGGGCCATCCTGGGCGAGCCCATCGGCGTGAAGAAGTGGGCCGACCGATTGGAGGGCCTGATCGGCAGCCTGAGCGGCAAGCGCGTGGGCTGGGACGTCTGGACCCCGAACGTCGAGGAGTGCCTCAAGCAGGTGTTCCCCAAGACCCAGTTCGTGGACGGCTACAAGGTCCTGATGAAGGCCAAGATCATCAAGACCCGGGATGAGATCGCCTGCCTGAAGGCCGCCACGGCCATCACCGAGGCGGGCATGGAGGCCGCTCTCGACGCCCTCAAGCCCGGCGTGCGCGAGTGCGAGGTGCTGGCGGCGGCCTGGCACAAGATGACGGCTCTCGGCAGCGAGTGGACCCAGTGCGCCAACATCGTCTGCTCGGGCCCCTACACGGCGCCCTACCGGCGCTTCACCTCCGACCGGATCATCCGCAAGGGCGACCCGGTCATCATCGACATCGGCGGGTGCTTCAACGGCTACTGGGGCGACTTCACGCGCACCGTCATCTGCGGGAACATCAAGCCAACCAAGGATCAGATCAAGTATCACATGGAGGCCTACAACGCCGTCTGGAACGCCTGTGCCGCGGCGAAGCCGGGCAACACGACCCTGGACGTCTTCAAGGCGGCCGAGCCCGTGTTCATGAGCAGCCTGGGGCACGGCTCCGGCCTGTCTCCCTGGGAGGCCCCCTACTTCAACCGCACCGTCTACGACGCCCCCCTGGAGCTGAAGCCGGGAATGACGGCGAACCTGGAGCCCTATGCAGGCAAGAAAGGGGTCGGCGGATTCCGGCTGGAGAACAACCTCGTCGTCACCGAGAACGGCCCGGACATCTACACCACCTGGCCCTACGACGAGCGGCTGGTGACGGACGTTCATCCGCTCGATACCTCCACGGGCCGGATGCGGTAGCCCGCCACCTGAGCCCGTCCCGTCCGAAGACTCATCCGATGCCTAGGGGCACAGGCGTCTTAGGGCTCGGCCGAGATTTTGGACGGGACGGGGGCGCCCGCCGGGAAAGGAGAGGAGGCAGATGCCGTACTACAGGCTGTACGATCTCGCGAAGGTCCGCGAAGAGGCATCCCCCCTCGCGGAGATTCAGCGGGTGAAGGGCGAGCTGATGAAGGCGGGCTTGGTGACGTACCTCCGGGGGGAGTTCGCGAGGCCGCACTATCACCCCAACGACGAGCAGTTCGTGTTCATTCTGGAGGGGAAGCGGTACTCCATCCTCGGCGATGAAGAGCGGGTCGTCGGGCCGGGAGACCTTCTCCACATCCCGCGCAACACCCGCCACGCCGCCATCACCCTCACCGAGAAAGTCGTCTCCTTCGCCGTGAAGAGCCCGGCAGGTTCCGGGGTCATGGGGGAGGACTATCACGAGGCGGCGGACGCAGACGAGGTCGAGAGGCGGCTGCGCCAGAAGCTGCAAGAATACGGCGAGGGGAAGCTCTAGCCCGGTTTTTTCGAGAGGAGAACCTCGGATGATTGGCAACGCCGACCGCCGGTTCGACCCCAACAGCGTTCGTCACATGTATCCTGCCGTGTGGCCCCAGTGGCCGTTCAACGAGCCCCCGAAGGTGCGGGAGCAATCGCAACCCATCTACAGCATCCACGCCGAGACCGACGTCTGGATCCCCATGCGGGACGGCGTCCGGCTCGCCGCCGACATCTACCGCCCCCGGTCCGCGGGGCAGAAGTTCCCGGCCCTCCTCGCCATCTCTCCCTACACGCGTGGCCTGCAGCTCACCGAAGTGGCCATCGGCCAGAACGAGGCCGGCCTGACGGAGTTTTGGGTCCCGAGGGGCTATGTCCACATCATCGTGGACTGCCGGGGCACCAACGATTCCGAGGGCGTGTTCGACAACCGGGGGCCGATCGAGCAGAAGGACTTCGTGGAGCTCATCCACTGGGCCGCCTCCCAGCCTTGGTGCAACGGCTCCGTCGGCATGGCGGGGTGCTCCTATTTTTCGCTGGTTCAGTTCTTGTCCGCCATCCATCAGCCGGAGCCTCTGAAGGCCATCTTCCCCTACGACTCATGGACGGATAAATACCGCCATCTCTATTACCCCGGCGGGATCCCCCAGACGGGCTACATGTGGATGTGGTTCTCCGCGATGAGCAACCTGCTTTTCAACAGCGGCCGTCAGCGTGACCGGGCAGGCGTGGAGAAGATGATGCGTGAGGGCATGGGCTTCGAACATCCCTTCGACGGGGAGCATTACCGGGAGGTCTCCCCTCAGCCCCACATGCACAAGGTCCGCATCCCGACCTATTTCGGCTCCGACTGGTCGTTCTACTGGGATCACCTCCCCGGCGTGTTCGCCGGATGGGAGGGAGCGACGAACGCCCCGAAGCGGATGCTCGTGGGCCCGAGGCCGCAGCCCTGGCGCCCGTATGGGTCTTACCACCAGGAGGCGCTCCGCTGGTACGACCAGTGGCTGAAAGGCATGGACACCGGGGCGATGGAGGGCCCACCCATCCAACTGTACATCCAAGGCGAGAACACCTGGCGGGGGGAGGTGGAGTGGCCCCTCGCCCGGGCCGAGTGGAGGAAGTTCCATCTCGGCGGCCCCGGCGGCGGGCCGGTGGGGATGCTCTCCGACTCGAGCGGAGCCGAGGGCTCGCGGAGCTACGTCAACGACCCCCTCAGCCGGGAGTGGCGCTACGGCCGCCCGCGGCTGGTCTACCGCTCCGAGCCCCTCTCCCAGGCTCTCGAGGTCACGGGGCCCCTCGCCCTGCACCTGGCCGCCCGCTCCTCGGCCCAGGATACGGATTGGATCGTCACCCTCCACGACGAGGCCCCCGATGGCGCGACGCGGCTCCTCACGCGGGGCTGCCTGCGCGCCTCCCACCGCGAGCTGGACGAGAAACTCTCCCGGCCGGGGCGGCCCTGGCACCCGCACACCCGCTCCGTGCCCCTGGCGCCGAGCCATGTGGAAGTGTTCGAGATCGAGATCGTTCCCACGAGCAACGTCTTCCTGCCCGGGCACCGGGTGCGGATCGAGGTCGGCAGCTGCGCCTCGGCGGTGGATCGGGTCGCTTACCTGGACACCTTGCCGATTCGGGCGGAGAACACCGTCATCGAAGGCGGCAGGGATGGATCGTATCTGTTGGCCTCTGTGGTTCCTCGGTAGGGGAAATGACCGGGAAGCCGGCCAATCGGCATCTGGCTGCGAATCGGAGGGGAGGCCCATGAAACGCGGGATCGTTCTACTGGTGATCGGCGTCCTGACCATCTGGACCGCCCCGGCGGCTGTGGCGTTCAAGGGCAAGGTCACGGTGGGCATGCGGGAGGAGACGCCCAGCATGGATCCGCACCTCATCCTGACCAACACGGCGACGAACGCTTGGCGGTGGTCCTACGACACCCTCCTGAACAGCCAGGCGGGAACGGGCAAGATTGAGCCCTGGCTCGCCGAGAAGTGGGAGAGGCTCAGTGCCTCGCAGTTCAAGTTCTGGCTGAGGAAGGGCGTCAAGTTCACGGACGGCGCGCCCGTGACGTCCGAGGCGGTCAAACTGTCCTTCGATCGAATCGTGAATCCCGGGAACAAGAGCCAGCAAGCTCCATTCTGGAGGCTCTTCTCCCGCATCGAGATCCTCGACGAGCACATCTTCATCCTCCACGCCAAGGAGGCCGATAACGGGGTCATCAACCGCGTCGCACGCTTCGGCCATATCATGTCGCCCAAGGCGGTGGGCATGGAGGACAAGGCGGCCCTCTCCCGCACCACGTTCGGCTCGGGTCCCTACATCCTCAAGTCATGGACGAAGGGCCACTCGATGGTCCTGGAGGCGAACCCCGATTGGTGGGGGAACCGCCGCTACCCCAACCGGCCGAAAACCTTCGTGGTGCGGCGGATCCAGGAGAGCGCGACCCGGGCGAAGGCCCTCCTCGCCGGGGACGTGGACCTGATCAACGACGTGCAGGACCAATTCGTGCCTCAGATCGAGGCGGACCCCGGCACGCGGATAGCGGCGAGCCCGTCGGTGCGGATCATGTTTCTCGGTTTTTTCACCACCCACGGCGGCCCCATGGCGGACCGGAACGTCCGCCTGGCGATTAACCACGCCATCGATGCGGAGCAGGTCTGCAAGACGCTCCTCGGCGGCCGGTGCAACCCGATCGGAGGCATGTACCATCCCTGGAACTACTCGGGGCATAACCCGGACAAGAAATGGCACGGCTATGACCCGGAGAAGGCGAAGGAACACATGGAAAAGTCGGAGTACCCGCAGGGATTCAAGGCAACGATTCTCGGGACGGTCAGCAGTTTCCCGGCGGACAAGGCGACCTGCGAAGCCCTGCCAGGCATACTGAAGAAGATCAACATCGACGCCAGATGCCAGCCGATGCCCGCGGCGCTGTGGCGGAAAACGTTCACGGCCACCCAGCAGCAGGCGACGGACACCCAGCAGCAGGCGAAGGAACCCACCATGTACTACATGGGCTGGGGAAACAGCCAGGGCGACCCGGCCTCCCCCCTCCGGGCCCAGATGGGCTGCGGCGGCGCCTGGAGCGGCCATTGCTTCAAGGACCTGGATCAGCAGACCGAGAAGGCGGCGGCCACCGCCGTTCCCCGGCAGCAGCAGCTCGAGTTCGAGAAGGCGATGGACATGGCCATGGAGAAGGCCATGTACAAGATTTTTTATCAGGTGCACGACGTCTACGGGGTGCGGAAGGATCTGGAGTACAAGGCGCGCCACGACGAGATGGTCTTCCCCTGGGAGATTGGCGTGAAGTAGCGGGTGGGCTCCGCCTGAGAGGAATCCAGGCCAGAGGAGGGGCGCGCGTCCGGGCGAAGGGCCCACTCGAATCCTCAGCCCAATTCCTGCCTGACCGTCGCCGTGGCCGGATGGCCTCGCGGTGACCTCAAAAGGTGATTCACGGAAGCACGGAGAGCGGCTAGCCGCTTTTCCGCCAAAGGAGGACTTCGGATGCGGCGCTCACTGGCGGCAGCAGTGATACTCGGAACCATTCTTTCCTTGGGAGCGGTGCCCGCCGCGGGAGCGCCCAAACGCGGCGGCACCCTCCGGGTGGCGATGGAGGGGAACGTTCCCCATCTCGACGGGGCCGCGGTGACGGGCACCATCATCAAGTTCTACCGGGAGATCGCCGGTTCGAGCCTCGTGATGCTGAACGAGAAGT
>JBBTDR010000539.1:0-6472 GCA_038042665.1 Nitrospinota bacterium | reverse complement strand
GGGAGGAAGAGAGCCTTCTCCGGCCGGGGGACGCCCGCGAGGTGGGCGAGGATGGCTCCCGCCAGCCCGGTCAGCACCATGTAGAATGCGAGGCAGAAGAGGAGGCGCGCCCACCTGCGGGGATCGGCCCTCCAGTCCATGCGCCCCTCCTCGGTGTGCTGTCAGGGGTGGTGTCCTGAAGAAGCGACCCCCTCATCCCCCCTTGCCAAGGGGGGATGGGGGGGCGGGTTCATTCCGGTGGGAGGACTCGCCTCCGGGGATGCGCTCCCTCGCCCTGGCCCTCTCCCGCCGTTCATTCGTTCGGAAGGGTCTCAACCGATCAAAGGAGACTGCCATGCCTCCCGTCATCCGGCTCTACGTGAAGACGAGCCTCGCCTTCTTCATCCTCACCTTCGCGACGGGCTCCGTCTTCATGATGCTGAACGCCGTCCACGGCACCCGCATGTCGCACGACCTCATCCTCCTCCACGCCCACCTCGGCTTCGTGGGCTGGCTGGGGCTCATGGTGATGGGGGTGGCGTGGTGGATGTTCCCCCTGATGAAGGACCAGCACCCCGAGACCCGGGGCCGCTACCACCTGCCCACGGTCTACGCGGTCTACTACCTCATCGTGGGGGGCCTCCTGCTGCGGGCGATCGGGGAGCCCTGGTTCTGGCGGGCCGGCCACCCCTTCGCGCGCTTCCTGCTCATCGTCTCGGCGGTCGCCCAGCTGGCGGGGGTGGTGGGCTTCGCGGCGGGGATCTGGGGCCGGGTGCGGCCCATCGGGGAGAGCCTCTAGGGCGGATGCGGCCCTCCCTCGCCTCCCTTGAGCACCTCCCTTTGACCGAACCCCCCTTGGTTAAGGGGGGGTGGGTTCATTTCGAAGGGGGGGAACTCGCTCCGGCCGGTGACGTCTCGCTTATGCGTACACCCCCGCGCGGGCGGCGAAGGGAGGGGTCGCCCCCTGGTTCCACAGGGTCCAGCGCCTGGGGTGGACGACGAAGCGCACCCGCTCCACCTGGGCGCCGGGGCCGGCCATGAATTTCTCGGCCATCTCCGGGGGCAGGTAGCGCCGGGCGCAGCGGCCGATCAGCTCGTGATCCTTCCCCATGCCCTCGACGAGCTCGACCTCGCCCTCGCACACCACGGCGGCGTAGGGCCGGGTGTCCTTGTCCACGCAGATGGAGATCCTGGGGTTCCTGCGGACGATGCGGGTGTGGATGCCGCTCACCTTGGTGCTGATGAGGAACTTGCCGTCCTCCCAGATGTACCAGATGGGGCGGATGAGCTGGCCGCCGTCCTTGCGGGTGACGGAGAAGCGGCACATCCGCACCTCCTCGGCGAGGAACCTGTCGATGAAGGCCTTGTCTCCCATGGCGCGCCTCCGGCGGGGAAAGGGATCGGGTGTCTTCGGGTAGAGACCTTAGTCTACTCCCGGCGGGCGGAGCGATCAACGCCCGAGGGCGATGGCGGCCATCCCCCCGGAGGCGATGAGCACCCCGGCCATCGTCGCCGGGCGGATGCGGATCCGGTTCCGCAGCAGGAGGGCCGTGAAGAAGAGCGCGAAGATGGGGCTTGCGGAGATGATGGGCCCCACCACGCTCACGTCGCCGTGCATGACGGCGAAGTTGTAGCAGAGCTGGTTGAAGGAGTTAAGGAACCCGATCCCCAGGATGGCCCACAGGGCCCACCCCGCCCGCCACTGGAAGAGCGCGGGGGGCATGAGCGGCCTCAGGCTCAGCAGGACGGGGAAGCTCACCAGGTTCGCCCAGGCCACCGTGAGCCCCGGGTTGGGCATGGCGGCCAGCCCCACCTTGCGGATGACGACGCTGAGCCCCAGCGAGAGGGCGCTGGCGAAGCCCCAGATGATGCCCGCCTGGACCCACCTCCCCTCCGCGGGCTCGTAGCTCACCAGGATGACCCCCGCGATGACGAGCAGCGTCCCCGCCAGCACGGCCAGCCCCGGCCGCTCCCCCAGGAAGAGCACCGCGATGCTCAGGCTCAGCAGCGGGGCCGTGCCCGAGAGGGTCATCAGGCGCGGGGGGCCGATGGTGTCGAGCGCCTTGAAGAAGACCACCCGCCCGTAGCTGTAGGCGCTCACCCCCATCAGGGCGAACCAGAGCATCCCCTCCCAGCTGAACTGGCCCTCCCGGTAGGTGGCCCAGCCCCAGGCCGACAGCACCAGAATGTTCATGAAGTTGGTCCACAGGGTGACCGCCATGAGCCCCATCTGGCGCAGGGGCCAGTGGGTGAGCACGGCGGTGAAGGCCGACATGACGGCCGCCGCGAGCGCCCAGAGAAGCCCTAGGGTGTTGTCCGCCATCCGCGCTCCCGGGAGAGGGGAATCGGGGCCACCATCCCACCCCGGGGAGTGCTTGTCCAGGCGGAGGGCCTGCCGCTCCGGAGGAAAGATAGAGCCCGGCGGCGGACAAAGCCCTCCCCTCCCATCCGCGCAGGCTCAGGCTGAGACGGCTCCCCGGCGGGCCTGGACCGGCCCGCCCCCCTCCGTATACTTCCCCCGTTCCCCTGACGCGGGCCGGGAGCCGAGAGCGGGCACGGCCTGCCCCTCCCATGCGGCATCGTCCCGCGCGGTCCGAAGGAGTTCCCCCCGTGACGCCCAGCGAATGCCTCTCCCGCATCCCCCTGGTCCGCTCCGAAACCGGGCGGCTCTCGAAGTTCTGGCGGGGCTTCGGCGAAAAAGAGTGGACCACCCCCACCTTCTGCCCGGGCTGGGCGGCCCAGGACGCCGTCGCCCACATCACCACCGGGGCGGACTTCTACGCCCACTCCATCCGCCGCGCCGCCGAGGGCCTCCCCCCCGAGCCCCCCTACGGCGCCGACGCCAAGGAGTTCCTGGCCGTCCGCAAGGAGAAGGGCGACAAGCTCATGGCCGGCCCCCGCTCCGCCCTGATGGACGCCTTCGATGCATCGGCCGCCAACGTCTGCGCCGCCCTCGATGCCGTGCGCGAGAGCGACCTCGGCAAGCTCGGCTGGCACCCCCGCGGCCTCACCCCCGTGGACGCCTGGATCGGCTTGCGCCTGGTCGAGCTCGTCATCCACGACTGGGACATCCGCCACGGCTTCGACCCCAGCGTCCGCCCCACCGCCCCCGGCGTCGAGGGCATGCTCACCTTCCTGCCGGCCGCCCAGGTGCGCCACTTCAACGTGCGCGAGAAGGAGCCCATGAGCGCCCGCTTCCTCTTCCGCACCACCCAGCCCGGCAGGGCCTGGACCATGATCGCCGAGGGCGGGAAGGCCTCCTTCCGCCCCGGCCCCGAGGGCGCCCACGACGCCGCCATCACGGCCGACGCCGAGGCCCTCCTCTTCCTCAACTACGGCCGCCTCTCCCGCGAGGAGGCCGAGCGGGCGGGCAAGCTCAAGACCGAGGGCGGCGCCGCCCTCGTGGATGCGCTGCTGGGGGTGCTGTTCGCGAAGTACTGAGGCGCGCCCCGGCGGGCGGGGGCGGGCTAGGCGCCTTTCGCCGTCCTGAGCAGCCAGGCGCAGACGCGGGCGCGGAGCTGGACGAGGGGCATGGACTTCGGCATGTGGTCGGTCGCCCCGGCCTCATAGCAGGCGAGGACGTCCGCCGGCGAGGTCAGCCGGCCCGTGTAGACGAGGATGGGGACCTCGCGGAGTTCCGGCCGGGTTTCGGCCCGGAGCGCCCGGCAGAGCCCCAAGCCGTCCTCCCCGGGGAGGGCGGGCTCCAGCACGATGAGCGCGGGCAGGGCCTCGCGCGCGGCCCGCAGGGCGGAGGCGCCGGTGACCGCCGTGAGCAGCCGGAAGCTCGCCGGCGGCATCGCCATCTGAAGCTTGCGGATCATTTCGGCGTCGCCGTCCACGGCCAGGATGGTGTCGGCGCTCCGGGCGAGGAAGGCGGGGGAATCCTTGGCCCCTGCGGGGCCCGGCCGGGCGGGGAGTTTCTCGGGGAGGTCGAAGACCTCTCCCTCGGCGGCGCCGAACACCTCCAGCGCCCGGCCCGAGGCCCTCACCCGCCCCCTCGCCATCTCCGCGAGCGCGTCCACTTGGGCGTCGTCGCGCCAAGGGTCGTGGTGGAAGAGGGCGAGCCGCTTGACCCCCCCCGCCAGGGCGTAGTCCACCGCCTGCTCGACCGGGCTATGCCCCCATCCGATTTTCCCGCGGTACTCCTCCAGCGTGTACTGGGCGTCGTGGATGAGGAGGTCAGCCCCCGCCAGGAAATCCACGTGGCGCTGCTCCTCGCGGTGGACAGGGCGCGCGCCGGGCGCGGCCTCCGGCGGACTGAGCGCGTTGGGCTCGTGATCGGGGATATAGACGATCGCGGCGCCCCCCGACTCGAGACGGTAGCCCAGCGTCATGGTGGGGTGGTTCATGTACTGGGCGGTGACTCGGATGGAGCCCGCGCCGAAGGCGCCCTCCGTCATGTCGTGGTAGCGGATCGTGGCGCCCAGCTCGTCGAGCGGGACGGGAAAGTGGTTGTAGGACATCACCTCGGCGAGGATGCGCTCGAGCTTGTGGCCGGCGAAGCCGGGCGCGTAGATCTCCCATTGGGCGCCGCGGACGAAGAGGGGCGCGAAGAAGGGGAACCCTTGGATGTGGTCCCAGTGCGTGTGGCTCAGGAGCAGGCGGCCCGAGGGGGGCTCTCTCCCGGCGGAGAGGAGCTCCCTCCCCAGGCCGTGGCTCCCCGTGCCGCAGTCGAGGACGATGAGCGCCCCGTCCGCCCCCCGCGCCTCGACGCAGGCGGTGTTTCCCCCGTAGCGCATGACGTTGGGCGCGGGCTTGGGCAGCGAGCCCCGGGTTCCCCAGAACCGGATGCGCATTCGCTCTCCTCCGGAAGGGCGCCTCAAGGCCCGGCCCGCGGTGCCCAGGCCCAGCGGTTTTCGCAGCTTGAGAAACGCCTCCGCCCTCCGTCGGCTCCGTGCCGGGAGCTTGATCCCCGTTCTTGAATCGCGGGAACATTATCGCAATTCGAAAAAAAGTTCATTCGCCCCTTCAGGGGCCCGCCGGGAGGGGATTTCGCGGAGCGGCCCCGTGCGCTTCCGCGCCGGGCGGGCGGTGGGTACAATGTCCGGGGCGTTTCCTAACCGTGAAGGAGTTCTCATGCCCATCGCCCGCGTCGACAGCTATGCGTTCTACCCCGGTGCCCGGGAGCGCATCGGGCAGATGCGGCAAGCGGACCCCTCGAAGACCCCCTGGACCCCGCTCGCCAAACCGCTGGCCGAGTGCAGCGTCACCCTGGTCTCGACGGCGGGGATTTATATGAAGGGGGACGTGCCCTTCGACTACGCGCGGGAGTGGCGGGAGCCCCAGTGGGGGGACCCGACCCACCGCGAGATCCCCCGCACGGCGGGCCAGGACGACTGCGAGTACACCCATCTCCACATCAACACCGAATACCTGAAGGCGGACCGCAACACCGCCTTCCCGGTGGACATCTTCCTGGACTACGAGCGGGAGGGGAAGATCGGAAGGCTGGCGGACACCCTCTACTCCATCATGGGCTACGTCCCCAACTTCAACCCCCTCCTCAAGCAGACCGCCCCCAAGATGGCGGCCAGGATGAAGGCGGAGGGGGTGGACGCGGCTTTCCTCTTCCCCGTCTGACCGCTGTGCATGCGGTCCGTGGGACTGCTCCAGCGGGAACTCGAAAGGGCGGGGGCCGCCACGGTTTCCATCAGCAACCAGCCGGAGGTGACCGAGAAGGTGTGCGTCCCGCGCGCCTGCTTCATCCAGTACCCCTTCGCCCGCATCCTCGGGATGGTGGGGGACCGCGCGGGCCAGCGCCGGGTGTGCGGCGGCATGTGCGATCTGCTCGTGGAGGCCCGGGGCCCCAACAGCTACGTCCACCTCCCCTACGAGTGGCCCGAGCCCCCCGGGGAGACCCAGTGGGCCCCCCTCATGCCCGCCCCCATGCACGTCCAGCGGGCGAAGGGCCTCGCCCCCCAGGGCTTCGCCCACTACCGCGACGGCGAGCGGCCGGACGTGAGGTAGGGAAGCGCCAAGCTCAGCAAAGCCGCCCCCCCAGGGCTGCCCCCTTCCCGTCCGGGGCGATGAGCACGACGCGTCCCCGGGCGTCAGGGACGCCGAGGGTGAGGACTTCCGAGAGGAAGGGCCCGATCCGCCGGGGCGGGAAGTTCACCACCCCGAGCACGAGCCGCCCGCGCAGCTCCTCCTTGGTGTAGAGCCCGGCGATCTGGACGGAGCTCCGCTTCTCGCCGACCTCCGGCCCGAAGTCGATCCGCAGCTTGTAGGCGGGCTTGCGGGCCTCGGGGAACTCTTCCGCCTCCACGATCCGGCCCACCCGGATGTCCAGCTTCTCGAAGTCCTCCATCGTCGCCATGCGGCGTCTCCCCCTCTTCGAGGCACGCGTGCGCGCCGCGGATCATACCTCCGCCGCCGGGGGGCCGCAGGTAGTGTCCTGATTTGGCCTATTCTTGTCATTCCGAGCGCAGCGAGGAATCTGCTTCTCGCCCTGAAAAAACAGATTCCTCGCTCGCGGAGCCTGTCCTGAGCGAAG
>JBBTDR010000538.1:0-7351 GCA_038042665.1 Nitrospinota bacterium | reverse complement strand
ACCGTCCGCCCCCGGAGGGCCGGGGGCTTGCCGGCAGGGTCCTCCAGCAGCTCCGGCGGCTTGGTCGAACGGCCGAACCCCCGGAAAGACAAGGTCCAGACGTCCCAGCCGCGGGCGGCCATCCAGTCCATCCAGGAATAGCCGGGGACCGAGATGTCGAAGGAAACCGGCCCGGCTCCGCCCCGCCCATGCACCATCAGGAGGGTGGAGGCCGCCTCGAACCGGCTCATCCCCCGGGGGCGTTTGTTCCTCAGGTGGAGGCGGATGCCCGGGTCGAGCGCGTCGATGAAGAGGTCCTCCGCCTCGATGGCGGGCGCGTCCACGATCAGACCCTCCTCTGAATCCAAAGGGGTGGAACCGCATCCAGAAGGCGCCGGGCCGCCGCCATTCCGGGCAGCGCCGAAAACGGCCGCGAGGCGATCTTGGGCGGGACGGCCGCCCGCGCCCCGGGGCCGGCCAAGGGATGGATATCCCCCGCTTTCACTTCACGTTCTGCCGCCGGGCCTCGACATAAAGGACCGTCAAAACGATGACCGCCTGGAAGACGAACACGGCGGAGCCCGGAAGGCCGATGCTCCGCTGGAGGGAGTCCGAACCGACCATCAGGACGGCGAAGACGGCGGACGCAAGGGTCACGCCCAAGGGGTGCCGGCGCCCGATGACGGCGATCAGGATGCTCATGGCGCCATAGTTCGGCGCCCCGGCGGGGCCGGTGAGCCCGAGCAGCAGGGTCTGGTGGAAGCCGGACACTTCGATCGCCCCCCCCAGGCCGGCCAAGGCGCCGCAGACCGGCATGATGATGAGGGTGATCCGGTTGATGTTGATCCCGCCGAAGCGGGCCGCCGTCGGGTTGTCGCCCACCGCGCGGATCTCATAGCCGATCACCGTCCTGGACATCAGGAAATACATCCCCACGGCCACCGCGAGCGCGATGAGCGGGCCCGCGTGTCCCCCGGATTTGGGGAGCAATTGAGGCAGCACCGCCGCCTTGGGGATGGGGACGGTGATGGCTTCTCCAGCGAGGGGATCGTTCCAGGGGCCGTTGGCCAGATAGTCCACCAGGTATAGGGCGACGAAATTGAGCATGACCGTGACGAAGATCTCGCTCACCTGGTAGCGGACGCGGAGGAAGCCCGGGATCAGCCCCCAGAGCGCCCCACCCAGAATCCCCCCCAGGAGCGCCACCGGGACGAAGATCGGCCACGGCAGGTTCAGGCCCTGCAGCCCGAACGCGACGCCGGTCAGCGCGATGGCGCCGGCGTAGATCTGGCCGTCCACTCCGATGTTGAAATGCCCGCCGCGCAAGCCGAAGGCGACCGCCAGGGAACCCAGCAAAAGGGGGCAGAACTTGTTGAGCGTCTGCGCGGTGCCTCCCCACGTCCCCAGCGAGGCGCGGAGGACGGTCTCCATGGCGACGAGGACGTTGCCGCCGAAGGCCAGGATGAACAAGGCCGCGGCCACGAGCGCCAGGGCCCCCGCGGCAAAGTACGTCGCCGCGAACGCGATGACCTGGCGGCGGTTCTCCTCCGCCCATTGGCCCTTCATGCGGACGGTTTCTCCCGTTCACCGGCCATGAGCGCCCCAATGAGGTAGGCGTCGTAGCCGGGGCCATCGAAGCTTCCCAGAATCTCGCCCGAATGGATCACCAGGACCCGATCGCAAAGCGCGAAGAGCTCGTCCAGGTCCTCCGAAATCAGCAGCACCCCCCCGCCCCCATCGCGCACCTCCCGCAGCCGGGCGTGGACGAAGGCCGAGGCCATGATGTCCAGCCCCCGGGTCGGGTTGTTGGCGATCAGGGCCGCCCCGCGGATGGAACGGAAAAGCGCCATCGCCCGGGCCACGACCACCTTTTGGATGTTTCCGCCGGATAGGTGCGCCGAGGGCACGTTCTCGTTTCGCGCGAGGACGTTGTACTCCTGGATGGCGGCGCGCGCCATCGCGCGTGCGGACTCCTGATCGAAGAAGCGCGCCCCCATGAAGCCCAGCTGCTTCAGAAGATAGGGATGCAGGCCCAGCACGAAATTTTCGGCCAGGGAGAGGGAGGGAAGAATCCCCTCCTCGATGCGGTTCTGCGGTATCAGGACGAGGCCCAGGCCGATTCGGGCGGCGACGGCCAGGTGCTTGGCCGAGCGGCCGCGTACCATGACCTCCCCGGATTGGATGGGCAGCAGACCGGCGATCGCCTCGGCCAGCTCCCGCTGGCCATTCCCCGACACCCCCGCCAAGCCCACGATCGCCCCCGAGGGGACGTCGAAGGAAACATCCTTCAACAGATGGATGTCCCCATGCCGGATCGAGAGCCCCTGCACCGAGAGCGCGGGCGGCCCCGAGAGCGCGGCCCCTCCTCGGGATCGGTCCGCGGAGGAAACCATGCCCCTCTCCCCCACCATCATCTGGACCAAGACCTCGCGGCTGGCCTCCACGCGCCGCACGGTGCCGACGTTGCGCCCGCCCCGGAAGACGGTGATGCGGTCGGAGTTCGCGAGGACTTCCTTGATCTTGTGGGTGATGAAGATGACCGTCAGGCCGCCCTCGGCGATCTTCCGGATGGTGGCGAAGAGGGCGTCCACCTCCTGGGGGGTGAGCATGGTGGTGGGCTCGTCCAGGATGAGGACGTCGGCCCCGCGGCAGAGCGCCTTGAGAATCTCAATCTTCTGCTGAATTCCCACCGGCAGCGCCTTGACCCTGGCGTCCAAAGGCACGGAAAGGCCGTAACGGGAAGCGACCTGCTCCACCGTGCCCCGCTGGTTCTCGGTCCGGAGCAGCCATCTCGAGCCCTCGTGGCCGAGGAGGATGTTCTCCAGCGCCGTGAAGTTGCCGATCAGCTCCACGTGCTGGTGCACCATGCCGATGCGGAGGGCGATGGCGTTCTTGGGGGAGCGGATGCGGGCCGGCGCGCCGTCGATGCGGATCTCCCCCGCGTCCGCGCGGTAGAGGCCGCTCAGGATGTTCATGATGGTGGTCTTGCCCGCCCCGTTCTCCCCGAGGAGGGCGTGAATCTCCCCCTTCGCCGCCTCGAGATCCACGCGATCGAGGGCGATCACCTCGCCGAACCGCTTGCAGATCCCCCGCATCTCGACGCGGGGCGAGGCGCCCGTCATGGCGCTTCCCAAAAGGAAAACCCGCTCACTCTCGCGATTCCCGGTCATAGGGGCGGGCCAGGGCCCGTGGCGCCTCGGCGCCCTGCGCGACCTTCACCAACACCAGCATGGCGAAGACATAGGGGAGCATGAGGAGGAACTGAGGGGGCACGATCTTGGCCAGCTGAGGGAGCGCGCTGACCTTGAATTGGAACGCATCCACGTACGCGAAAAGCAGCGCGCCCAGGAACGACCAGACCGGCACCCAGCGCCCGAAGATGACGAGCATGAGGGCCAGCCAGCCCCGGCCGTTCACCATGTTGTCGGTGAAGGTGCCTGTGATGAGGAGAGGCAAGTAGGCGCCGGCGAGGCCGAAGAACAGCCCGCCCGCGATGCAGGCCCCGTAGCGCATGGCCGTCACGCCGATCCCGAGCGAATCGGCCGCCCGGGGGTTCTCCCCGCAGGAGCGGAGCCGGAGCCCAAGAGGCGTCTTGAAGAGGAAAAACCCGGCCGCCGCCACCAGGAAATAGGCCAAGTACACCAGAGCATTCTGCCGGAAGAACACGGGGCCCAGGTAAGGGATATGGGCAAGCAGGGGAACCGCGATCTCCGGCAGGGTCTTCACCTGGGGCGGCGACTGCACCACCCCGACGGCGAGGCGGTAGCTCAGGGGCGAAAGGCCCAGGCCCAGGACGAAGATTCCCAGCCCGACCACGATCTGGTTCGCGCGGAGAGCGATGGAGAAATAGGCGAGCAGCAGGGAGAGCAGGCCGCCCGCCGCCATGGCGATCAGGCACCCCAGGAAGTGGCTGCCCGTCATGAAGACGCCCAGGAAGCCGGCCACGGAGCCGACGGTCACCATGCCCTCGATGCCCACGTTCAGGATGCCGGCCCGCTCGATGATGATCTCGCCCAGGCAAGCGATGATGAGGGGGGCCATCATGACGATGGTCAGTTGAAGCAAGGATACGTCCAGGAAAAATCCCAATGACACAGACCGGTCCGCCTCTTCATGGGCGGCGGATGTCTCCGCCCCGCCCGCGAACGCTCTTCCGCTTCGGCATGTCGATCATTGCGGCCGCCTGGAGATCCGGCGGCGGCCTGCATCCGCATCCCCGGGGGGAAAGGATCTGGACGATACTATATCCGATCCCGGCGAGGGAGGGGAAACCCCCCGGCCGCTCGTTTCTTTTTCCTCCCCGATCTTCTACATTGGGATTTCCCGGCTGGGGCGCTGCGCGCCCCGGCGGGGCTCCCGAGTGTCATCTCGACAGCTGATTTGAGGTGCCAATGCCTGGCGACGCGCTGTTCCGGATCGGGGTGGACACCGGGGGCACGTTCACCGACGTCGTGGCCATCCGCTCGACGGACGGGGCGATCTTCTCCTTCAAGGTGCCCTCCACCCCATCGGACCCCTCGCTGGCCCTTCAGGCCGCCATCCGGGAAATCCTGCGGGCGGCGTCCGCCCCCCCGGAGAAGGTCCACGCCTTCGTCCACGGGACCACCGTCGCCACGAACGCCCTTCTCGAGCGCGAAGACCACAACATGGGCCTCATCGTGAACGAGGGCTTCCGCTTCCTGCTCGGGATGGCCGGCGGCCTCTACCGCATCACCTTGAATCCGGGAACCTCCCGCGAGAGAGTGGTCCCCGCCCTCAGCAACCGGGTGCCGGCGAAGAAAGGAGACATCATCCGGGTCGTCACCACGGGAGGAGGCGGCTGGGGCGACCCCCTGGAGCGGGAGGCCGAGCGGGTCCGGCAGGATGTGATATGGGGGAAAGTCACCCCCGAGGGCGCCAGGCGCGACTACGGCGTTGTCATCGAAAAGGGCGAAGACGCCCAGGTGGACGCCGCCGGGACGGAGAAGCTGCGGAGCCTCTTGAGGAAAAAGCGCGGCCGGAAGCGGCCGTTCTTCGACCGTACCGTGCGGGCCATCCCGCCGAAACCGGGCGCCTCCGCGAAACGCGCGGCGGCGAAACGAGGGAGAGCGCCACGATGAAGATGATCGACCTCAGCATGGAGATCTACCGCGGGATGCCCATCTACCCGGACCTCCCCGGGCCCAGCCTCACCGTGGACGAGGATTGGGACACCGTGGCCCGCCGCACGGGCTCCATCCACTACGGAGCCCCCATCGTCACCAACCACTGCGTCATCTTCATGAGCGACCACACCGGCACCCACATCGACTCCCCCTGGCACAACAACCCCAAGGCCTTCACCACCGAGCGCATCCCCCTGGAGTGGTGCTTCTCGGACGGCGTCGTGCTCGACTTCACGGACAAGGAGAGCGGCTATGAGATCATGGCGGCGGACATCCAGGCCGCCCTCAGGAAGATCAGCTACAAGCTCAAGCCCCTCGACATCGTCCTCATCCGCACCGGCGCCAGCCGCAACTGGGAGACCGACCCCGGCTACACCAAGAACCAGCCCGGCATGAGCGCCGAGGCCACCCACCACCTCATCGACAACGGCGTCCGCGTCATGGGCATCGACGCGAGCGGCTGGGACGTGCCCATCTGGAAGATGCACCAGACCCGCCGCTACTGGGAGGCCCACCGGGTCATGCTCGAGAAGGACTATTGCCACATCGAGAACATGATCAACCTCCACCTCATCCCCAAGCCCTTCGGCTTCAAGCTCTCGGTGCTGCCCATCAAGTTCCGGGGCGTCTCGGGTTCTCCCATCCGGGCCGTGGCGATGGTGGATTGACAAAAGAGACCCTCATGCCCTCTTTGATCCGGGTTCTTCCCGGGGCGTACCAGGACTCGATCAAGCTCATGCGGATCAGCGCGGCCGCCTCCGGACGCCCCGGCGTCCGGGTGGCCTTGGCCGTGCTCGGCACCCCCATGAACCTGGAGCAGCTCAAGGAGGCCGGCCTTCCCGCCGAGGCCGCGAAGGAGGCGGGCCCCAACGACCTCGTGCTCGCGGTCCAGGCCGAGAGCGAGGCCGCGGCCGCGGAGACGCTGCGGGAGATGGAGGCGGCCCTGACCGCCCGTCCCCAGGGAGGATCCCGGGGCTTCGGCCAGCCCGCGTCCTTCTCCAGCCTGGACGCCGCCCTGGGGGCGGACCCCGGCATCAACCTGGCCCTCCTCTCCATCCCCGGCCCCTGGGTGCGCCGGGAGGCCGAGCGGGCGCTGCGCCGGGGGCTCCACTGCCTCATCTTCAGCGACAACGTCCCGGTCGAGGACGAAGTGGCCCTCAAGCGCCTGGGGCGGGAGCGCGGGCTCCTGGTGATGGGGCCGGACTGCGGCACCTGCCACATCGCGGGCGTCGGCCTCGGGTTCTGCAACGTGGTCCGCCCGGGCAACATCGGGATCGCGGGCGCGGCGGGCACCGGCATCCAGGAGGCGCTGGCGGCCATCGACCGGGCGGGCGGGGGGATCCGCTGCGCGCTCGGCACGGGCGGCCGCGACGCGTCGGACGCGGTGGGCGGCCTCGCCATGGCGGACGCCATCCGCTTCCTCGCGGCGGACCCGGCGGCGCAAGTTCTCCTCGTCCTCGGGAAGCCGCCCGGGCCCCAGGCGCTGCGGACGCTTCTCAGCGCCCTCGGCGACGCCGGAAAGCCCGCCGTGGTCCACTTCGTGGGAACGGAGGCGCGCTCCATCCAAGGAGCATACCGGGGCAAAGCCAATCTCCGCGTCGCGGGCACGCTGGCCGAGGCGGGACAGATGGCCGTCTCCCTCGCGAAAGGAGACGCCGCCTCCACGGCCCCATCGCTTTCCCCGGAGCTTCTCGCCAAGGTCACGGCGTGGGCACGTGGAAAGAAAGGCAGCCGCCGAAGGTTCCTGCGCGGCCTCTACACCGGGGGAACCCTCTGCGCCGAGGCCCAGGCCATCCTGCGGAAGACCTTGGGAACCATCCACTCGAACGCCCCCCTCGTGAGGGCGGACAAACTGGCGGACCCGGAGGCCTCGCTGGGGCACACGGTCATCGATCTGGGGGACGATCACTTCACCCAGGGCCGCCCTCATCCGATGATCGAGCCCTCCCTCCGGGAGGGACGCATGCTGCGCGAGGCGGGGGACCCGGAGACGGCCGTGATCCTCTTCGACGTGGTCCTGGGGCTGGGCGCCCACCCCGACCCCGGCGGCGAGACCGCGAAAGCGGTGGCGCAGGCCAGGCGCCGGGGGCCGGACGCGCTCTTCCTGTGCAGCGTGACGGGGACGGCGGGCGACCCCCAGGGCCTGCCGGCCCAGCGGCGCAGGCTGGCGGAGGCGGGCGCCCTGGTGGCCGGGACGCCTGCCGAGGCTTGCCTCCTGGCGGAGGCGG
>JBBTDR010000537.1:0-13764 GCA_038042665.1 Nitrospinota bacterium | reverse complement strand
CCTTCGAGGAGGAAGAGGCCGAAGTCCGGCGCGAGCGGGACCGCCTCATCCTCACCGGTGCCCTCGCCTGGGTCGCCTTCCTGGCGATGGCCCTCATGTGGCTGGACAAGCCCCATCCCTGGACCCCGTGGGCGATGATGGCGCTGGCCCTCCTCACCGTGTTCGGCCCGGGGCTCTACATCCTGCGGATGGCCATCGGCTCGGCCCGGCGGGGCATCCTGAACCAGCACGTCCTCATGGAGTTCGCCGCCTTCGCGGGCCTGGCGGGGGGCTTCCTGGGTCTCTACTACCTCGCCTTCCCCTCGCCGGACTTCTTCGGCGTCGCCGTCTTCGTCACCTCCTACCACGTCTTGAGCGGCTACGTCTCCCTCCTCGTCCGGACGAAGGCCTCCCAGGCCGTGCGCAGGCTCCTGAGCCTCCAGCCCGCGACGGCGCGGGTCGCGCGCGAGGGGCGGGATGTGGAGGTGCCGGTCGAGGAAATCTCCCCGGGCGACCTCGTCCGGGTCCGGCCGGGGGAGCACATCCCCGTGGACGGCGTGGTGGCCGAGGGGTTCTCCACGGTGGACGAGAGCTTGGTGACAGGAGAGCCCATCCCGAAAGAGAAGGGGCCGGAGCAGGAAGTGATCGGTGGCTCGCTCAACCACCACGGGAGCCTCCTCGTCCGCGTGAGCCGGGTGGGGGAGGAGAGCTTCCTCCGCCGGGTGGCCCGGAGCATCGAGGAGGCCCGCGCCCTCAAGCCGGGCATCCTCCTCCTGGTCGAGCGGGTGCTGCTCTATTTCGTCCCCGGCGTCCTCGCCTTCGCCGCCGCGGCTTTCCTCTTCTGGACGGCGGGCGCCTGGCTCCTCTGGGGCGTGCCCGACTGGGCCTGGGCGGGTTTCGCCGCCCTGGCCGTCCTCGTCATGGGCTACCCCTGCGCCCTGGGCATGGCCACCCCCCTCGCCCTCATCCGGGCGGGGGGTGAGGCTGCGAAGCGGGGCATCCTGCTCCGGAGCGGCGAGGCCATCCAGGCCTACAAGGATGTCTCCGTATTCGTCTTCGACAAGACGGGCACCCTGACCGAGGGGAAGCCCTCCGTGGCCGAGATCGTTCCTCTCGGGGGCCGGACATCCCAAGAAATCCTTCAGGTGGCGGCGAGCCTCGAAAACGCCTCTGAGCATCCTTTGGCCGGGGCGATTGTGGCCCGGGCGGAGGAGGAGGGACTCGAGCTTCTTCCCTCCGGGGACTTCCAGGCTGTCCCGGGGCGGGGAGTGCACGGCCTCGTGGCGGGGAAAAGGGTCCTGGTCGGGACCTTACTGTTCCTCAGGGAAGAAGGCGTGGAAGCCGGTGAGGCCGGGCGGACGGCGGGAGAGTTTGAAGAGAAGGGCCTCACCGTGGTCGCGCTCGCCGAAGAAAGAGAGGTTGCGGGGCTGATTTGCCTCTCCGACCGGATCAAAGAGGACGCCAAAGAGACGATTGAGCGCCTGGGGCGCATGGGCCTCGAAACCCTCATGATCACGGGGGACAACCGCCGGACGGCCGAGCGGGTCGCCCGGGAGCTCGGGATCGGCGAGGTCCTCGCCCAGGTGCTCCCCCAGGAGAAGGCCGGGCGCGTCCGCCAGCTCCAGGCCCAAGGGAAGCGCGTGGCCTTCGTGGGAGATGGCATCAACGACGCCCCCGCCCTCATGCAGGCCGACGTGGGGCTTGCCATCGGAGCGGGCACCGACATCGCGATCGAGTCGGCGGACATCGTCCTCGTGGGGGAGCGGATGGGGTCGGTTTACGAGTCTTTCCTCATCGCCAAGCGGAGTTACCGGAAGACGGTCCAGAACGTCGCCCTGGCCTTCGCCTTCAACGGGGTTGGCGTTCCGCTCGCCGTGACGGGTCTCGTGGAGCCCGTCTGGGCCATGATCGCTATGGCGGCGAGCGTGGGGGCGGTGCTCCTGAATTCCTTCGCCGGAAGGCTCCTGCCGCGGGGAGAGGGGGGTTCGCCCAAGGAGAAGGAAGCCGAGCTCCCGGTTACAGGCGAAGCCCGCACCTTTGCCTTCACCGTCAAGGGCATGCACTGACACGGCTGCCTCGCGGCCATCGAGCGGGCGCTCGATACGGTTCCCGGAGTGGCGAAGGTGGAGGGGGACATCCGGTCCAAGCGCCTCGTGGTGCACGTGAGGGAGGGAAGCGCCGAGGAGGACGTGGTCCGGATGATGAAGCAGATCGGCTACCCGGTGGAGGGGTGAGGGGTGGAGGCTATCGTCCGTTTCGGAGCCATCCCCCTGGCCTTCGGCCTCCTCGGCTTCGTCGAGCCCTGCTCCATGGGGGCGAACTTCGTGTTCCTCGCCTACCTGAGGGGTCGCCCCTTCGCCGAGCAACTCGGCCACGCCTTAAGCTTCGTCCTGAGCCGGGCGCTCTTCCTGGGACTCTTAGGAGCCGGGGTGGCCTGGCTGGGCCGTTCCTTCGCGGCGGGGGCGTATCTCTACAGCGCGGGCCTGGGGGCACTTTACATTCTTATGGGGTTCCTCGCTCTGGGAGTCTACTTCGGAGTCTTCACCCTCCCCGTGGGCGACCTGGGGTCTTGGCTTCAGAAAAAATCAGGCCTCGCGCTTCCATTGGGGGTCGCCTTCGGCCTGAGCGCCCCGATCTGCGCGGCTCCTTTGTTCTTGGCGCTCCTCGGGCAGGCAGGCCTCGCGGGGGTGGCGAGGGGGTTCGCTTCCTTGTTCCTTTTCGGGCTGGCCCTCTCTATTCCCTTTCTCGTCATCGCGGCCTCTCAGCGCGCCTCGGAGCTTCTTGGCCGCCTGGGGCGCCACTCGGCCCGGGCGCCCTTTTGGGCAGGCGTGTTCCTCGTGCTGGTCGGAGCCTGGAGCGTCTGGATCGGCTGGAGGGGTTTTCCGGCGCAGAACTAGCGCTCAGAAGAAGAAGGCTCACACATCATATAGAGGAGGTGGAGCGTGCGGCGCCTTTCCTTTTTCGCGCTGTTTGCCGCTGTGGCGGTCACCGGCTACGCCGTGGGCTTCTACGTCCAGCCCGCGCCCAAGCAGCTAGCAGGCATGGGAGCAGCGCTTGCTGGCGTCCCCGCCGTGCCACCCGTGACAGGCTACAGCGAGGGCCAGAAAATCCTGTTCCTGCACACCGAGACGTCGGACCCCAAAATTGCTAAGCTGCTGACTGACATGATGGGCTCGCCGGTCTTGCACGTCCCCGCACTCGCCAAAACGCCTTCCGAGATGTTCACCTGGGTGTATGTGTATATGAATGGCCTCAAACCGGACGGGCCGAAGGGCCCGATCGGTTTCCAGCCAGATGTGTTCGACAATCCGCCCGGCCAGCCAGGGTACAGACCGCTCCGGAGGGTGCTCCTGGTGACCTGGAAGGACGAGAAAGCGGCCCGCCTCCAGAAGTCGGCCGCCGAGGTGAAGGAAGCGATGAAGAAGGGGGAAATCACGGTTGAGGACTCGGGGATCGTGGTGAACATGCCGTTCCTCACGTGGCCGGGAGGAAAGCGGTAAGTGCTTTTTGATGCCCTTGACACGGGAATTTTTGAAGACGAAGATCGTTGCCCAAGGGAGAGGAACGGACCATCATCCAAGCTTTGTCTCGGGCCGCCGCCGGAAGCACCCATGAAGAAGAAGCTGGCGATCCTGGCACTGGTGTTTGTCTTCGTGGCGGCGATGGCCTCGCCGGGCGTGGGTTGCGCTTCGCCCTCGTCGCCGATGTGCTCGCCGGGTGTCTTGTGCCCTTCTTCCCCCTCCCCCTGTGGGGCCGTCATCAAGGCAGGAGGTTCTGAGACTCCTGCTGCGCCTCCGGAAAGCCCTTTGAGGGTTTCCTTCCGCATCCTTCACGAACAGACGACCCACCTGCCTGAAGCTCCACCTCCCAGACCGCACGCGTAATCCCGCTGTAAGTTTCGCCTGAGTCCTGAGAGAGCCCGTCACGGGCGGTATCTCCGCCATTGGGGCCTGGACGCGGTGGAGAATCTTCTTCTCCGCTGAGGGTCGGCCGGCTCAGGGAGCTTGCGGAACAGAGGCGGGGTGCAAATCCGGCCAAGCGGCAGATGCGTCTTTCTTGGCATTGCTGACGCGAGAGTTTCCGACTTTCCGAAAAGGGGACTGCGATGAAGAAAAAGGTTTTGACTCTGGTTGCTGTTTTGGCTCTCGCTACCGCGGGCTACGCCTTTGCCCAGGGGGGTATGATGGGCGGGCAAGGCGGCGGAGGCATGATGGGCCAGGGCGGAGGGATGATGGGGCCCGGCATGATGGGCCAGGGCGGCACGACGGGTGGGATGATGGGCATGATGCGCATGATGAACGAGTGCGGCCGCATGATGGAGGCCTCGCCCGTCTCCGCCGAGCCCGTCACCAAGGAGCGCGCCGAGACCATCGTCAAGCAGCACCTGACCAACCTCCGCAACCCGAACCTCAAGACGGGCAAGGTGACGGAGGAGACGGCGGGCTTCGTCGTGGAAGTCACGACGAAGGACGGCGCGCTCGTGGACAAGGTCGTCGTGGACAAGCGCACGGGGCACGCCCGCTCCATCTATTGATTCTCCTTCCGGGGCCCTCCCTCTCCTCCTGAGGGGCGGGGGAGGGCTCCCGGAAACGGAGGGATCATTCGGAGGTATAGGTCCATGACGAACGACGGTCGGCAAAACGCTCCCGCCGAAGTCCAGGGGGCCGATTCCTCAGACAAAAAAGCCACTGTGCCCGCGCGGGGAGGGATCGGAGCCAGCTGTCATCAAGGCGGCGGGCTCACGGGGTTCTTGAAGATGGCCGCCTGCTGCGCGGGGCCGATTCTCCTCTTGGCGGCGGTGCCGTATTTCGGCGGCGCGCTTGGGGTGACAGGGGCCTCGCTTCTTTCAACGCTGGCTCTTTTGGCGTGCCCCGCCGGGATGGCTTTCATGATGTGGCGGATGTCGCGGCAGCAGGCGGCTGTGGCCAGACAGGCCAATCCGCCGGTTCCCCTGGCGGAGAATGTTTTGGAAGAACCCGGAAAGGAGGCCCGCTCGTGAGACGGGTATTGGGCTTGAAAAGTTCCATGGGCACCTGTGTAGTTGCAGCGCTACTCGCGCTCTTGAGCATCAGTGCTCCTTCCCTTGGTCTTGCGGCCTCTCCGCCTCAGGGCGAAGGAGGTGGCTTTGCGTATGAGCACGTCCATGCCCTGGTGACTGACGCCGAGGGAAAGACGCTCTGGATGGGGACGCATCACGCCCTCCTGCGGAGCGACGACGCGGGGAAGACGTGGAAGGAGGTCAAGGTCTCGCCCCGGCATCCCAAGCTGGAGATCATGTCCATCGCTCCGGACATCAGGAACCCGAAGGTCCTCTACCTCGGGACGCACGAGGCGGGGGTCTTCAAGACCACGGACGGGGGCGCCACCTGGGCGCGGGTGAGCAACGGCCTCGGCGGCCAGGACATTCACGGACTCGCCTTCGATCCCAATTCCACGGAGAAGCTCCACGCCGCCGTCCGGGACGGGGCGGAGGGCATCTATCGGACCCGCGACGGCGGGAAGAATTGGGAGCGCGTGGCGGACGGCCCCAAGGGGGAGGTGAAGGCGCTCGCCTCCGTGAACATCTCGACGGGCATGGGGGGCATCTACCTCTACGCGGGCACGACGGAGGGCCTGTTCCGCAGCCCGGACTGATTCTGAGGGTTCCAGAACGTGGGCGGTCTGCCCGCGAGACGGACGGTGTATGGATTCACCACGGACCCGAGGAACGCGCAGATCATGTACGCGGCCATGCTCCAGGGGCTCTTCCGCTCCGGGGATGGCGGTCGAACGTGGTCTTCGGTGTCTCCTGAGTTGAAGGACCTCGCCAGCGTGGCGGTGAACCCCAAGCGTCCGGAGGAACTCTACGCCGCGACGACGGAGGGGGTGGTTTTCCGGAGCGATGACGGCGGGAAGTCATGGAAGAGGCAGAACCGAGAGTAGGTGAGTTCTGTAGGGCAAGAAGCCGTGCATGAGGTTCCATGCATTTTGAGGGAAAGCTTGCTTCTCATCGCCTCGTGGTGAGGAGGTTTTGAGATGGCTGCCGTTCGGGAGAGGCCGCGCATCCGGCTCCAACTCGTTTGCGGCGGGGAAAAGGGGCTAGGGCGCGCCCACCCTCCGCGCCGCAAGGGGAGGGGCGAGCAGGCGCTCGATGAGGTCCGAGGCTTCTCTCCCTTGCCAATCCACGGACCCAACGGCCCGTGCGGCGAGACGCATCTCCCGGTCGAGGAGGTAGAGCGTGGGGACGAAGCGGACACCGTGCGTCGCGCGGGATGAGAAACTCTTGTCTTGCAGGATGGGGAAGACCAGTCCCCGCTCCTGGGTCCACCGTCCCACCGGGCCGGCTCCCACCTGATCGATTGATACCGCTAGGACACTGAAGCCGCGTGCCTCGTAGCTCTTTTGCAGCTCGCTGAGGCGTGGCATCTCCTCGTTGCAAAGGGGGCACCAGGTGGCGAAGAAGGCGAGGAGCACCACCTTCCCCCGCCATTCGCTCAGCCGCCGGGGCTTGCCCTCGAGGTCGGGGAGGGTGAAATCCGCGAGCGGTGGCGTTCCGGGTGGAACGGTTTGGAGGACATGGAAGCGAGGCTCCGCCGCCCCAGATGGGTGCTCAAGCGCCAGGAAGCAAGCCATGAGGGCCGACCCAAAAACAGCGGCTCGATGGAATGCCCACACGGTCATCGCGGTTTCACCTTTTGGGAGTGCAAGCCGCAAGCCGCAAGCAGCGGCCCTGAATGCCTCTAGATGGAGAACATCCCCCGGCCGGAGTTATTCAGTGGAATCCCGCAACACCTTTTCTTGGAGGAGTAATCCCATGCGCTTGTTTCTCTCTTTGTTCGCTTTCCTGCTCCTCGCCACTCCGGCCTCGGCCGCCGAGAGGGTCCGCTTCCAGATCCAGGCGCCTTTCGCGAAGAGCGCCGCCGCCCTGGTGGAATCCATCAAGAAGAACAAGATGGGTCTCGTCACCCACGCCAACGCCCAAGCGGGCGCGGCCTCGCGGGAGGTGAAGATCCGGGGGAACCAGGTGCTCGGCGTTTTCCGCCCCGACTTCGCCATCCGGATGCTCAAGGCGAGCGCCGAGGCGGGCATCGAGGCCCCCGTCCGCCTCTACATTTTTGAGAACGAGGACGGCACCGCCACCATCGCCTACGTCAAGCCTAGCGACGTCTTCGCCCCCTACTCGAACCCCGACCTGGACCAGATGGCCAAGGAGCTCGACGTGATCTTCGCGCGCATCGTCCAGGACGCCCTCGCGGCCGCCCGGCGACCGTGACCCAGGCCGCCTGCCCTCTCCCCGTCCGCCCCGGTCCGGCCCGCGGAAGAGACCGCCCCGTGCCTTATCCGTCTCCGGTCTCGGCTTGGGAGGGTTCTTGCACTCCGCCGGCGCGGCAAGGGTGCAGCGGGTGCTGAAGCTCGGCGATGTCCCGGTCCGCTTTCCGGAGGTTATGGGGCAACTGGAGGGCGATGTTCTCCAGCACCTTTGGCCGAAGGCTGGGCACCCGCGCCCGGAGCACCGCCGCGCTCGCGCCGAGCAGGATGGACTCTTCCAGGGCCCACACGCTCGTACTGCGGGGCTCGTTCTCCAGGAGGGCCATCTCGCCGAATACCTTCCCGGGCCCCTAGCGCACCTCCCGCTTGTTTTCCCCGTCGCCCATCACCACGGCCACCTCTCCCGAGAGGGTGACGTAGAGGAAGTCCCCCGTCTCCCCTTGCCGGAAGACGGCCTCTCACGAGGCGAACGTCCGCCGCTGGCACGGGCGCAGGAACTCGGCGATCTCTCCATCGGCCATCCCAGTGAAGAACGGACAGCTTTCCTTCAGGCGTTTCAGGACGGCCTGGAGCTTGTAGGGCAGGGTGCGCTCAAAGACGATTTTCTGGACGATGGGAGGGCTGCCGTCGGGGGGAGGAGGAGGGGTGGCGGCTTTCATCGTCCGGGTGCTCCCAGGCGGCCGTGAGATGCCGAAACCACCCCGTCCTAAAGGTCGAAACAACGCCTGGCGGGGGAAAATTCCCACTCCTTCCCCGAATGGAATAAGGCGGTGCGGTAAGCCGAAAGTCGCGTTGATGCCCTCCCAGGTTCAGGTCCACCAGTAAGAGGCCGCAGGTGAAGTTCGTCGCGCCGGGCGAAACCCACGACCCGATGTGGAACGTGAATGTTTTCCGCGTGGCGGAGGAGCGGAAGGGGAAGCATGGAGAGAAGGAATCACACCCCCAGGCAGCGCACGCGCGTCTCCTCGTCCTTGAGGAGATCGGCCGAGGGACCCTCCCAGCGGATCTGTCCCTTCTCGATGAGATAGGCGCGCTGGGTGATGGAGAGCGCCATCCGGAACCTCTGCTCCACGAGCAGGATGGCGATCCCCTTCTTCTGGATCTCGATCAGCACGTTGCGGATGGTCTCTACGTAGGCGGGCATGAGCCCTTCCGTCGGCTCGTCCACGAGCATGAGCTTCGGCTCGGTACCCAGCCCCCGCGCCATGGTGAGCATCTGCTGCTCGCCGCCGCTCAGCTGGCTCCCCTTGTTGCCGATGCGCTCCTTCAGGGGGGGGAAAAGGCTGAAGATCCACTCCAGGAAGTCGTCCAGGTGTTTTCCACCGTCCACAGGGAGGCGGCTGATCTTGAGGTTCTCGAAAACCGTGAGGTTCGGGAACACCTGCCGATCCTCGGGGATGAGGGTGATGCCCTTCTGGGCCACCGCATGCGCGGGGAGGAGGGTGGTCTCTTTTCCGTTCATGAGAATCCGGCCGGCCTTGGGTTTCAGGAGGCCCATGATGGTCTTGAGGGTGGTGGTCTTCCCCGCGCCGTTCCGGCCCAGGAAGGCCACGGCCTCTCCCTCTCCGACCTGGAGGGAGACGTCGTGGAGGACGTGGCTGAGCCCGTAGTAGGTGTTGACGTTCTCGACCTGGAGCATCAATCCCTCAGGTAGACGCGCTTGACCTCTTCGTTGGAGCGGATCTCCTCCACTGTCCCCTCGGCGAGGAATTCGCCGTTGTGGAGGACGGTGATCCGGTCCGAGATCCCCATCACGATCTCCATGTCGTGCTCGACGAGGATGACGGTGAGCGGGTCCGCCAGGCTGCGGATGAAGTCGGCCGTCTGGCGGGACTCCTCCGGGCTCATGCCGGCGGTGGGCTCGTCCAGGAGCAGGAGCACGGGGTCCGTGGCGAGGGCGATGCCGATCTCCAGGTAGCGCTGCTCGCCGTGGGCGAGGGTCCCGGCCGGCTCGTCCCGCTTGCCGGTCAGGCGGATGCGCTCGATGATGTGCTCGGCCTTCTCGATGAGCTCCTTGTGCTGGCTCACGCCAGTCCACATGTTGAAGGAGGTCTTCCGGGACTGGGCGGCGACGCGCACGTTCTCCAGGACGGTGAGCCTGGGGAAGATGGTCGTGATCTGGTAGGTGCGGCCGATGCCCTTGTGGGAGCGCTCGAAGGTGGACAGGTGCGTGATGTCCTCCCCTTGGAAGAGGACCTGGCCGGAGGTGGCCTCCAGGTCTCCCGCGATCATGTTGAAGAACGTGGTCTTGCCCGCCCCGTTGGGGCCGATGATGGAGCGGAGCTCCCCCGCCTCCACCTTGTAGTCCACTCCGTTGACGGCGATCAGCCCGCCGAAGTGCTTGCTGACCCCCCGGGTCTCAAGAATGGGCATCGCCGGCCTCCTTCCGGGACCGCCGGATCGCCGCCGCCATTTTCCTCCGGTATTCGCTCATCTGGTGCCTGGCCCGGTAGTTCACGGTCCACTGCCAGATGCTCCCCAGGATCCCCTGCGGGAGGAAGAGCACGATGAGGATGAAGATGCCGCCCACCCACATCTCCCAATACTGGAAGACGGAGAGGTACTTGACGAACTCGGTGCTCATGAGCTGGCGGAGGTACCAGTAGATGAAGGAGCCGACCGCGGGTCCCAGGAACACCCCCGCCCCCCCGAAGAGCGAGATGATGACGATCTGCCCCGACGTGCTGAAGTGGACGTTCTCGATGGAGATGGACTCGCCGTAAATGATGGCCAGAGCGCCCGCCAAGCCCGAGAAAACGCCGCTGATGACGAAGGCGAAGAGGCGGATCCTGTTGGTGTCGAAGCCGCAGTTGCGCGCACGCCGCTCGTTCTCGCGGACGGCCCGGAGGGTGTGGCCGAAGGGGGAGCGCAGGATCTGCCAGATGATGGCGGTCGAGACGGCGGCGATCAGGAAGACAAAGTAGTAAGTCACCTCGGCGTCCATGATCCCGACCCGGAGATCGATCGAGCCCAGCCGCATGTTCACCAGGCCGCCCCGCCCGTCCGTCCCGCCCGTGATGCCGTCGAACGTCTGCGCGGCGTAGTAGAACACCTGGCTGAGCGCCAGGGTCAGCATGGCGAAGTAGACGCCCCGCTTCTGGCTGGCGAGCTTGCCGACCCCCAGGGCCACGAGGGCAGAGACGACGACGGAGCTGAGGAGTGAGATTTCCAAGGGGAAGTGAACGAAGACGTTGGTGATCCACGCCGGGACGGGCGTTCCGGGCTTGAACCAGTAATGCATCAGGCCCACGGTGTAGCCCCCCACGCCGAAGAACGCGGCGTGGCCCAGGGAGAGCATCCCGGTATAGCCGAGAAGGACGTTAAAGGCGATGCCGAAGAAGGCATAGATGATGATCTGAATCATCAACGGGGTGCTGGGGATGAAGGCACGGAATCGCGAGAGGGCGTAAGCCACGCCCATTAGGTCGTGATCCTCGGCGAGGAAGGTGAGCTGGCCGAGCCCCTTCAGCAGGAAGGGATAAATGAGGAGGAAGCCGCCGAGGACGAGGATCCCATGGCGGTCAAAGAACCCGAAGAGCCCGCTCAGTAGGCCCTCCAGCCTGAACCGGAAGCCGGAGGCCTGGCTCTCCACGGTCCGTGGTATCTCCAGCAGGCTAGTCAAAGGCGCCTTCCTGGCCGAACAGCCCGCGCGGGCGGAGCAGTAAAATGAGGGCCATGACGATGAAGAGAAGGATGTCGGAGGCCTTCTCCCAGAACGAGGGCCCGATCAGGGTCCCCGACAAGTATTGAACGACGAACTGCGTGCGGCCGATGAGGGGCGTGAGGGCCCAGATCTGGCCGATGATGAGGCCGCCGATGACGGGGCCGATGAAGCTGCCCATCCCCCCGACGACGACGACGATGAAGGTCTGGATCAGGATGGTGTCGCCCATGGTGGGCTCCACGGCGTAGAGGGGGGAGATCATCACGCCGGAGAAGCCCGCCAGGGCGATCCCCAGGCCGAAGGTCTGGGTCCACACCTTCGACACGTTGATTCCCAGCACTTGGACCATGGTGTTGTTGCTCGTCCCGGCGCGGATGACCATGCCCAGGTTCGTCTTGTAGAGGAGGACCCAGAGGAACGCCACCAGAATACAGGCCACGATGATGATGAACGTGCGGTAGGCGGAAATGTTCAGGGTCCCGATCTCCAGCAGCGAGGTGGCCAGAATCGGGGGAATCGCGAAGGGTTTACCCGGCCGGCCGTAGGCCATGCGGATGAAGTCGGGCAAGAAAATCGAGAACCCGAAGGTGATGAGCACACCCGAGAAGCGGGCGTTGGCGGCGCTGTAGATGCGGCTGATCACGAACTTTTCGAACATTATCCCGATGCCGAACATGATCAGGGGCACGGCCGCCAGGGCGATGGCGAACGCGGCGTTTCCTCCCAGGATCGGGGCGAAGATCAACTGAACCATGGTGAAGCCGACGTAGGCTCCCAGCATGTAGAAGACGCCGTGGCCGAAGTTGATGATCCCCATCAGGCCGAAGATGATGGAGAGGCCCTGGGCCAACAGCACGTAGATCGCGCCTTGGACCAGGCCCAGGAAAAGGTGCTGGAGGAACTCATCCAGCTGCACACCGCCTTGGAGCAACTTCCGACCCTCCGAGAGGCACGGGCGAGGAAGGGCCAAGGCGGCTTGACCATCCGCCCTGGTCCTTCCGATTGCCGAATGCGTGAAAGTCTTACGTCCGCTGGCTGGCGGACCCGCTGAGGCCTTTGGCCTCGCAGGACATCTCGTTCTGCTCCCCGGTGGACTCGCCCACGATCTTCAGGTGATCGAAGTCTCCCTTCATCTGGTTTTGCGCGACTCCTTGGAGGAAGAACACCTGCGAGATGCAGACGTGGTCGCAAGGGCGGATCCAGGACTCGCCCTTGGTGTACTGGAACTTGCGCCCCTCGAGGGCCTTGGCCAGCTTGAAGTGGTCCTTGGGCTGGTACAGCCTGGTCTCCTTCGCCGTGTCCAGGATGAGCCGCGTGAGGTCATGGGCGAGGGCCCCGTAGCCCGAGGAGGGCCGCTTGCGCCGGGTGAGGAACTTGTCGTTGAGCGCCTTGGCGCCTGCGTATCTGTCCGCGAGCGACCAGTGCCACATCGCGCCGGAAAAAAGGCCGTCGTAGGACCCTTTGCCCGCCGCCTCGGGGATGGTCACGTCGGTGTTGGCGAAGACGATCTTCATCTCCTTGTGGAGGCCCGCCTCGAGGAGCTGCTTGGCCGAGGCCACCTGGCGGCCGCCCCAGTTGATCACGTAAACCAGCTCCGGCTTCGCCTTGAGGATCTTGGGGAAGTTCGCCGAGTAGTCCATCGAGGTCGGGAACGGCACCCAGGAGACGGAAGTTTTTTCGTCGAAGTCGAAACCGTACTTCTTGGAAAGGGCGTTCCAGGCGGGCATGAACATCTTGGGCCAGATGTAGTCGTCCGCGAGGACATAGATTTTCTTGCCCAGCTTGTTCTCGGCGATGTAGGTCGCGGCGCTGGCCGCCAGTTGGTAGGGGGTGGTGTTCGCCGTGAAGAAGAGGGGCGACATCGTCTTGGCGTTCTCGGGGGTGGAGAGGATGTGCTGGGGATAGTTGGCGTAGATGATCTTGCGCTTGGCCGAGATCTCGTTCAGCCGCACCTCCTCTGGGCCCACCATGGAGCCGGAGAGGAAGTCCACCCGGTGGTTGTCCATGAGGTCCAGGGCGTGGGTCGTCGTCTGCTCCCACTTGAACTGGTCGTCGCGGAAGAGGAGCTCGACCTGCCGGCCGTCCACCCCGCCCGCCTTGTTGATGTCCTCGATGGCGATCTTCACCCCTTCCACCTGGTCGTAGGCCTCGGTCGCGTAGGCGCCGGTGGTGGGGGTGATCATGCCCCACTTGATGGGCGGCGCCCCCAGGCCCTCCCGGAGGAAAGCGGGCGCCGTCTGGGCCGCCAGGGCGCCGCCGATGAGCCCTACTCCCTTCAGGAACTTTCTGCGGTTCAATCGTGCCATGGTGTATCCTCCACGATGGGTTTCAGGCCCTTTCCTGTTATGCCGATTCCCCAGAAGATGATGGTTTCAGCCTTCCTTCGGTGGAAGGCCCGTACCTCAGACGGAAAGTGCGGGTCGCAGACGCTCCGCGCCCGCGAAGTTCCCCCGGAAACGCGTTCAGGCCGTGCCAAGATAAGATATTGAACAAAGCTAGGAGCACTTTACCCGCATGTCAAGTCCTGAAAATGGAACATTTTCAAAAGGTTAGATCGATAACCCCACTACATGAGAAGACAAACAAAAGGGTAACCAGTTAACGCTGCCACCGATCGATTTATTTCCGGTATTTTGTTGATGGCGGCGAATTTTCTTAAGGGAGGTCCGGCCGGAAGACATAAGCATCCACCAGGGAAGGAATAAATCCCAGGCGAATTTGTTTCCTCCCTGTTGTTTTTAGGGTAATTTGGGGAGTGTCATAAATCTGTCTGCCGGTGTTGCACCGGCGTATTCTCTCGACTTTTGGAGGGTTCTTGATGCCGCGGATGACGACCCAGATGCTGGACTCGGGGGACGCCTTCCCCTCCCTGG
>JBBTDR010000536.1:0-2104 GCA_038042665.1 Nitrospinota bacterium | reverse complement strand
CTGCGGGATCTCGGAGGAGATCTATCCCCCCTTGCTCGCCTCCGGGGCTCCCCTCGGGGCGGCGCTCACGGACGCCTATTGGGCGGACCTGGGCACCCCCGGCAGCTACCTAGCGGCCCAGGAGGATCTGCTCGCGGGCCGCTTCGTGCCGGAGTTCCCCTGGCCCGAGGGGGACATGGTGCTGGTGACGGGGCCGCCGGTGGGCTGGGGCGGAGGGCGGCTCGAGCCGCCAGTCCTGATATCGGGAGGAGCGCGGCTGGAGCGCGGGGCCCTCGCCGGCCCTTTCTCGGTCCTGATGAGGGATGTTACTCTTGCGCATGGCGCCACGGTCTCCCGGACGGTGATGTTCCCCGGCTCCCGCGCGGGCCGGGGGGCGAGGCTCGAGCGGTGCATCGTGGGGCCGGGCGCCTCGGCGGAGCCGGCGGGCGGGGAATTCCGCGGGGCCGCCTTCCTGGAGGGGGAGGGCGGTCCGGTCCCCTTCGAGGGCGGATGAGAGGCGGGCTGGGCGCCGGGGGGGCAGTCCCTGGCGCGCGTGGAGGAGGCGGGAATGCCAGAGCGCACGGCGTATGCTTCGCTCAAGGTGGGCCGCTCCCCGGTGTTCGCCCAGAGCGGAGTGGTGGCGGCCAGCCAGCCCTTGGCGGCGGGGGCGGGGCTCCAGGTTCTCCGCGAGGGGGGGAATGCCGTGGACGCCGCCATCGCCACGGCGGCCGTCCTGAACGTGGTGGAGCCCCAGTCCACCGGCATCGGCGGCGACATGTTCATGCTCTATTGGAGCGCGCGGGAGCGGAAGCTCTTCGGCCTGAACGGGAGCGGCCGGGCCCCCAAGGCCGCCACCTTGGCCCGCTACCGGGAGGCGGGCTTCCAGAAGATGCCCGACGCGGGCGTCTTCTCCGCCACCGTGCCAGGCGCCGTGGACGGATGGTGCGCCGCGCTCGAGCGCTGCGGCGGCGGCAAGATGAACCTCAAGGCCCTCCTCGCCCCCGCCATCCACTATGCGGAAAAAGGCTTCCCGGTCACCCCCATCATCGGGAACGCGTGGCGGAACCAAGGGCCCAAACTTTCCAAGTGCGAGCCCTCGGCGGAGACGTATCTCCCCTCCGGCCGGGCTCCGAAGGCCGGGGAAGTGTTCCGCAACCCGAAGCTCGCGGCCTCCCTGCGGAAGGTCGCCGGCGGGGGCCGGGAGGCCTTCTACGAGGGGCCGATCGCCAAGGAGATCGTGCGCTACACCCGGGAGATCGGCGGGCTGTTCGAGCTGGAGGACTTCGCGGCCACCCGCTGCACCTGGGTCGAGCCCATCCGCGCCTCCTATCGCGGCCATGAGCTCTGCGAGATCCCGCCGAACGGCCAGGGGCTGGCCGCCCTCCTGTGTTTGAACATCATCGCGGAGGATCCGATCGGGGGCTTCAGCTGCGGCTCGGCCGATCACCTCCACCTCATGATCGAGGCCATGAAGCTCGCCTTCGCCGACCGGGGCCGCTACATCGCCGATCCCGAGAAAGCGGACGTGCCCATCCAGGGCCTGCTCTCCAAGGGTTACGCCAAGGAGCGGCGCAAGCTCATCCAGCCCGGGCGGGCGGGCGATCCGGCTCCCGGCTCTCCGCACGGGTGGAGCGACACCATCTACCTCACCGCCGCCGACGGTGAGGGGAACATGTGCTCGTTCATCAACAGCCTGTTCGCGCACTTCGGCTCCGGCGTCACGGGCGGGGAGACGGGCATCATGCTTCAGAACCGGGGCTGGGGCTTCGTCCTCGAGGAGGGCCACCTCAACTGCATCGCCCCGGGCAAGCGCCCCTTCCACACCATCATCCCCGGCTTCGTGATGAAGGGCGGGGAGCCCTGGATGAGCTACGGGGTGATGGGCGGCGACATGCAGCCCCAGGGCCACGTGCAGGTTCTCTCGAACATCCTGGACTTCGGGATGGACATCCAGGAGGCCATCGACGCCCCGCGCTTCCGGGTGCTGGGCGGGCGGAAGGTGGCCATCGAGCACGGGGTGCCCGACTCCGTCCTGGAGGAGCTCCGCCGCAGGGGCCACGAGGTGGAGCGCGCCGGGGGCTACGAGGGTTTCGGCGGGGGGCAGGGCATCGTCCGCCTGCCGGAC
>JBBTDR010000535.1:0-5066 GCA_038042665.1 Nitrospinota bacterium | reverse complement strand
TGGAGCGGCGGCCCACGGGGCCGGCGGGGATGCGCGCGTGGGGGGCGCGGGGCGGCCGCCGGGCCCCGCGGCCGCGGGGGGGCCGCGAGGCCCCCCCCTGCGTCTCGGGGCTGGGGGTTGCCGCCTTGCGCCGGACCGCCATGGGAGAACCTTCGGCGGGGGGAGGGGGGAGGCGCCGGCCTTCCCCCTCCCCCGGGGGACCGCCTAGCCGAGGATGATGATGAGGCAGATGACGAACGTGTAGATGACCAGCGACTCGATGAGGGCGAGGCCGATGATCATCGAGACGCGCAGGTCGCCGCCCGCCCCGGGGTTGCGGGCCGTTCCCTCGAGGGCGGCCGCGATGCTGCGCCCCTGGGAGACGGCGCCCGCGGCCGCCGCGACGGCCAGAGCGAAGGAGGAGGAGATGATCCTCCACTTGAGAACCTCGCTGTCGGCGGCTCCCGCGGCCGCGGCGGCGGCGAGGGCGTCAGTGGCCAGGGCCGCCAGCGCGGCGAGGGCGAGACCGAGAGTCGTCAGCCGTTTCATGCGCTTCTTCTCCTTGTTCAGGTTTTTGGCCGGGCGCCGATGTCAGTGGGCGTGGGCGCCCTCGTGTCCATGCTCCTCGCCGTGCTCGTGGCCTTCCAGCGAACCGGCGATGTATATCATGGTCAGGAGGACGAAAACAAAGGCCTGGATGAAGCTCCCGAAGATCGCGAACAGCTGCATGGCCCACGGGAGCGGGAGGAGGGCCTGCAGGCAGAGCAGCATGAGCACGGCGAGCACCAGGTCCTCGCCCGTGATATTGCCGAAGAGGCGCAGGGTGAGGGAGAGGGGCCGGGCGAGGTGGGAGATGAGCTCGATCGGCACCATGAGGGGGGCCAGCCAGATGATGGGCCCGGTGAAGTGCTTCGCGTAGCCCCAGCCGCTCTTCTTGAAGCCCACGTAGTGGGTGGCGATGAAGACGGTGAGGGCGCAGCCGATGTTGGTGTTGACGTTGCTCGTGGGGGACATGAAGCCTGGCAGGATGCCCATCACGTTGTTGAGGTAGAGGTAGGCGCCCAGGGTGAAGACCAGGGGGAAGTAGGGCTTCCCCTCGGGGCCCAGGGTGCCCTCCATGAAGTCGGCCACGAGGTCGAAGAGGGCCTCGAGGAGGTTCTGCGCCCCGGCGGGGATGGTCTGGATGGTGCGGGTGACCAGCAGGGAGACGGTGATGAGGAAAGCCATCGCCACCCAGCTGTAGAGGATGTTCGGGTACTCCCCGAAGCCGGGGATGAAGCCGAGGTAGAGGTAGGGGTGGAATTTTTCCATGCGCTAGAGCCCCGCCGACGCCTCTCTCCCGCTCCGGCGCAGGGCGGCGGCCGCCCCCCAGAGCGAGACGGCCAGGAAGGGGACCGAGAGCCCCGCCACGATGCCGAGGGCGGAAACCTTGAGCCAGGCCAAGGCGGCGGCCACCCCGCCCAGCAGGCCGATGAAGCGGGCCGCGTAGAGGGCATGATGCCACCACCGGGGGCGGGCGGTCCCTCGCCGGAAGATGCGGGCGAAGTAAAGGTCCATCCAGCGGAGGTTCCCCTGGGCGAGCAGGCCCCCCAGGCCCAGGCCCCAGGCATGGCTCGCGGGGAGGAAGGCCCAGGCCGCCAGGGTGAGGGCGCCGAGAAGGCCCCAGCCGAGGCCCTCGATGCGCCTGAGCATTTGCCGGGGGTCCTGACCCGGGGAGAGCCGATGCAGTTCCACTCAGCGCGCGCTCCTGAGCACTTCGATGAAGGCGGAGACGAAGCCCAGGGCCACTCCCACGACCATGGCCCAGGGGTAGGAGCCGAGGAGCCAGTCCACCCCGTAGCCCATGGCCCCGCCGACCAGGGGGGCCGCCGCGAAGTTCCACCCGAGCGAGGCGGCGCGCAACTGCCGTATGCGCTCGGCGACTTTTCTGCCCGCTGAGGCGCCGGCACCCTTGGGGGTGGGGGCTGGGTCGTCCGAGGGGATGCGAGGGCTCAATGCGTTGCCTCCACTCGCCCCTGGTCCTCGCTACGGGGGCGCAACCTATCAACCCCGTCCCGGGGTGTCAAGGTGAAACCGGGCCGGTTTCAGCCCTCGGGGGAGGCGGTGCAGAGCCCGGGCCCTCACTCCCGGCGCGGAGGGGAAATTTCCCTGAAACCGGATTCAAGCGGAGGGCGCCCCGCCTGGCCGCGGGGGGGGGGAAACCCAGGGAAAGCGGGGTTTCAGGGGACCGGGGGGACTTCCTTGACGCCTCGCTGGGAGGCGAGGCAGGCTTTATGGCGTTGTCAACTGGCCTGGAGATTGCTTTCTCGATGCCTTGGGGTCGTGCGTGGCGCCCGTCCTTTCGGGGATTTGAATGTAAGTATTTGATATAACAGTTATTATTGTGAAACGTTGGCTCCGGTTCAGCCTGGAGAGTGAGATTCAGATGGGTCATTTTTTTGACATTTTTCCCGAAAATTTGTGGTATATTCAATCAATATAGGGTATTTCGGAATTTGTGTTTATCGCGCGATTTGGAGGCCGGCGGACAAATGGCTCTGAAGCGGGCGGTTGCGTGCGCATATCCTCAGGCGTTTGTTCATCTCTTGGAGGGGGCCCTCCGCGCGCGCGGCTATGAGGTCGAGCAGGTGGAGCAGCTCGATCCCTCCTGGGGGGGGTTCCGGAAGGCGGACGTGGTGGTCTGCGCCTTCCCGGAGGAGCTCACCGAGGAGAGCTTCCGCTCCTTCCTGGAGCGCGTCCAGGTGCTGCGCATCGGGCGCGAGGAGCTGCCCATCTTCTGCACCTGCAACGGGGTGGACGTGGGCCGCATCGTCCAGGCGGTGAAGGCGGGGGTGAGCGACTTCGCCGTCTGGAGCCGGGCGGCGGACCCTCCCCCTCCCTCCCTCCTGCGCTGGGCGGAGGGCTTCTCGCCCCGGCGGGAGCCCGGCGCGGAGCCCCAGGAGGACAGGTTCCACGGTATCCTCGGCCGCAGCCCCGTCATCCGCAAGGTCTTCGATCTCATCACCAAGGTCGGCGTCACCGCCAGCACCATCCTCATCTCGGGCGAGAGCGGCACCGGCAAGGAGCTCGTCTGCCGGGCCATCCACCGCACGAGCGGCCGCGCCCGGGGCCCGCTCATCCCGGTGAACTGCGGGGCCATCCCCGAGGAGCTCCTCGAGAGCGAGCTCTTCGGCCACGAGAAGGGCGCCTTCACCGGAGCCACCGCCGCGCGCGAGGGCCGCTTCCAGATGGCGGACGGGGGCACCATCTTCCTCGACGAGGTGAGCGAGATGAGCCCCAAGCTCCAGGTGAAGCTCCTGCGCGTGCTCCAGGAGAGCGAGTTCGAGCGGGTGGGGGGGAACAAGACCATCCGGGTGGACGCGCGCATCGTCGCCGCCACCAACTGCGACCTGGAGAAGAGCGTGGCCTCGGGCAGGTTCCGCGAGGACCTCTACTACCGCCTGAACGTCATCCCCATCCACCTGCCTCCGCTCAGGGAGCGCCAGGGGGACATCCCCCTCCTCGTCCAGGACTTCGTCCGCCGCTTCCAGGAGAAGGGGCTCACCACCCTGCGCGCCGTCCATCCCGCCGCCATGGCCGCCCTCGCCGCCTACGCCTGGCCCGGCAACGTGCGGGAGCTCGAGAACCTCATCGAGCGCATGGCCATCCTGACCGAGCGCCCGGACCTGCGCCTGGAGGATCTGCCCGAGCGCTTCCGTCCCGCGGCCCCCGCCGGGGAGGCCAGGCGGGAGGTGGGTTCTCTGGACATCCCGGAGGAGGGGATCGACCTGCGGGAGTTCATGGACCGGATCGAGAACCAGTTGATCGAGCGGGCGCTGGAGATGAGCGGCGGCGTAAAGAACCGCGCCGCCCAGCTCCTGGGCCTCAACCGCACCACCCTGGTCGAGAAGCTCAAGAAAAAGAACCTGGAGGGGGCCAACCTCTAGGCGGGCGGATGGGGGCAAGGAGGCGCGTATGAGGACGGAGCTGAGGGGAGAGCTGAACCGCCGCGCGGCGCGCGCCCTCGCCGCGCTCCTCCTCGCCTTGGCGCTGGCCGGGGGCGCCTCCCCGACCCTGGCCGCGGCGCCCGCCCCGGCCGCGGCGCCCGCCCCGGCCGCCGGGGGGGAGCCCCCCCTCGAGAAGCAGCTCGAGGGCGACCCGACCCTGCTCTTCCGGTTCGCCCTGCGCGAGTTCCAGCGCGGCCTCTACCTGCGGGCGGCCCCGCTCCTGGCGACCTTCGTCGAGAAATATCCCGAGCACTCCGACCACCAGCGGGCCATCTACATGCTGGCCGACGCCCACTTCTTCGTGGGGAGCTCGGGGGTTCCGGCCGAGCACGCGAAGGCGGTCCTGGTCTACGAGCAGGCCCTCAAGCTCTATCCCCAGGCCCCGCAGATGCCCCTGGCCTACTTCCGCCTCGGGCAGTCCTACCAGGCCCAGCAGAAGCCCTCCGAGGCCCAGGTCGCCTTCCGCACCCTGCTCGAGAAGGCCCCGACGAGCTCCCTCGCGCCCCGCGCCCAGGTGGAGATCGCCAAGCGCTACGTGGAGCTGGGGGACCCGCGGAGCGCCATCGTCGAGTTCGAGAAGATCCTGCGGAGCTACCCGAACACGGCGGCGGAGCAGGATGCCTACTTCGGCCTCGCGGACGCGCTGGTGAGCCAGGGGCTCTACTCCCAGGCGCTGGCGCGCTACGAGGTCGGGGCGCGGCGCTGGCCGGCCTTCCTCAAGGTGAACCCGGGCGCGCTCTACAACTACGCCGAAACCCTGTTCCAGACCCAACGCTACGCCGACTCGATCCAGACCTTCCTCCAGATGGTGAACGTCGACCCGTCGCTGGAGTACACCCACCGCGCGCTCGCCCGGCTGGGGGACCTCTATCTCCAGCAGAAGCGGCGGGACGATGCCCTGAAGGTCTACGCCCGCGTCATCCGCCGCTATCCCCTCTCGGAGGGGGGGATGGTCTCCCTGATCCGGCTGGGGGACCTCATGCAGGAGGGGGACCTCAACCTCGAGAGTGAGCGCATCTTCCCCCTGCCCTTTCTGTCCGACCCCGCGAGCACCTACCGCAAGGTGATCGAGCTCGCCCCCGCCAACCCGCTGGCGGAGGT
>JBBTDR010000534.1:0-1823 GCA_038042665.1 Nitrospinota bacterium | reverse complement strand
AAGATTCCTCGCTGCGCTCGGAATGACGGCAGAACCGCCAAACTGACCCACTACCAAGTTCCATCGGTGTTTAGCGAATTCCAGCGAAAAAAATGGCCAGGGCGCGAGGCGTAGAGGGGGGGTGCGGATAATACGGGTTAGTAGCGGATATTCCGCAGGGGGAAAAAGTTTCGGGCTCAGACTAGGCCGAGGCCCCGCCTGAGCTTCTGCACCCGCCCGGCGTGGTCGGAGTGGTTCACGGGGGGGAGGGCCTCCTGGTTCGTGACCGGGAGGACGACGAAGTGGGGGCCCTCCTCGGTGAGGAGGCGGGGGAGATTCGACTCGAAGCCGGCCAGGCTCTCGATGCGCTCGACCTTGCCCTTGCGGGCCGGGCCCCCGCCCTCGAAGCCCGCCGCCCGGGCCGCGGCCGCGAAGTCCACCCGGGGGGAGAGGGGCTGGCCGCCCACCATCTCGTAGGTGCGGTTCTCCAGGAGGAGGATGAGGAGGTTCGCGGGGGCGTAGGTGGCGCAGGTGACGAGGGAGCCCAGGCTCATGAGGAGCCCTCCGTCCCCCTTGAGGACGATGGTCTTGCGCTCGGGGCGGGCGAGGGCCAGGCCCAGGCCGAAGTCGGCGGCGTGGCCCATGCCGAAGGCGAGGAAGTCGAAGTCGAGCTCGTGCCGGGAGACGAGGGGCCACTGGAGGGTGGTGGTCATGGTCATGACCACGATCTCGTCCGTGCGCCGCGCCTGGAGGGCGCGCAGGAGGTCCATGCGCTCGATCATGGCCGGAAGGTGAACCCGGTGACGACGGCGGCGGGGAGCGAGGTCTCCCCGGCCGTCCGGTCCATGGTGTCCAGGAGGGAGAGGTCCTCGTCCCGCATGAGGTGCCAGTGGGGGACGCCCCAGGCCGAGAGCAGGGGCTCGGTGTAGGTGTAGGCCGAGTCGATGGGCTTCTTGCTGGCGATGGCCCCGGCGTAGCCGCGCCAGCCCACCATCATCCGCAGGGGCACCTTGGGCCCCAGGCCGCAGCCGCGCAGGGCGTCGCCGGCCTCCATGAGGCCGGTGCACTGGATGACGATGAGGGGCTTCTTCCCCCCGATCCAGAGGCCCGCGGCGATGGCCATGGACTCGCCCTCGCGGCAGGGGGTGAGGAGGGGGGTCTTCCCGTCCCCGCGGATGGCCTCGTAGAGCAGGCGGCTCTCGGAGTCGGGGATCATCAGGATGTGGGTGAAGCCCAGGGCCTGGATGTGCGCGAGCGTCTTGGCGGCGCTCGCCCCTCTCTCGCTCACGATGGGGGTTCCTTCCTGGTGACGGAGGGACGATTCTGGCCGCGGAGGGACTATGCCCCGGGGGGCGGGCGGATGGCAACTCCCCCGGGGGGGGCCGGATGGGATATCCTGAAAGCCCGCCGGGCGGAGGAGAAGGAGGCGCAGGTGAGCCGGCTGCCGGTCGTCGCCATCACGATGGGAGACCCCGCGGGGGTGGGGCCCGAGGTGTGCCTGAAGGCCGTGCGCTCCCCCCGGGTGCGGCGCTGCTGCGTGCCCCTCATCGTGGGGGACCTGGAGGTCCTCCGCCTCCACGCGCGGAGGATGCGCCTGCCGGGCCGCCTCGCAAAGGTTTCCGCCGGTGCGCTTCCCGATCGAGCCCTGACGCCCTCCGACCCCGCCCCGGTGGTGGACCTCAAGAACGTCGCCGCCCGGGACCGGGTGTTCGGCGAGGTGCGCCCGGGATTCTTCGGCGCCGAGATGGCGCATCCGCGCTACCAGTTCGTCGATGCGGATGCGCCGCTGCCCGAGTCGCTGACGCCGATCTACCCGACTACGTCGGGTGTCTCACAGAAGGAGA
>JBBTDR010000533.1:0-1716 GCA_038042665.1 Nitrospinota bacterium | reverse complement strand
GGACAGGGGGACCCGCGGGACGCGTGGGGCCGTCCCCACGCGCAAACGCTACCATAAATTGGCACCAGCGGATATCCGGGAGGGCCCGCGCGCCCTAGGGTGTTTCGGGGCCGACGATGTGGTTGCGCAAGACGCCGATCTTCTCGATCTCGCACTCGACGACGTCGCCCGGCTTCATCAGCCCGGGCGGGTCCATGAACAGGCCCACGCCCTCGGGGGTGCCGGTGGCGATCATGTCGCCGGGGACGAGGGTGAAGCCCTCCGAGACGGAGGCGACCAGGGTGGCGACGTCGAAGATCATGTCGCTCGTGTTCGAGTCCTGGCGCACCTGGCCGTTGACGCGGGACTGGATCTTGAGGTTGTTCCCGTCGCCGGCCTCGTCCTTGGTGACGATCCAGGGGCCCAGGGGGCCGAAGGTGTCCAGCGCCTTGCCCTTGAACCACTGGCCGTGCCGGCGCTGGACGTCGCGGGCGGAGACCTCGTTCATGATGGTGTAGCCGTACACGTAATCCATCGCCCGCTCCTTGGGGATGTTCACACCTCTCTTCCCGATCACGATGACGAGCTCGGCCTCGTAGTCGAGATGCTTCGTGATCGCATGATGGATGATCTTCCCCTCGGGCCCGTTGTGCGAGCCGATCCACTTGCAGAAGAAGACGGGGATCTGCGGATAGGTGCCGGGCGGCTCGTTCCGCCGGTGGGCGCTCTCGTCGGCGTGCTTCTTGTAGTTGAGCCCCACCGCGATGACGGGCCGCTTGAGCTCCGCGACGGGGGGCAGGAGCTTCACCGCCGAGAGGGGCTTGGGCCTGCCGCCCGTCTTGGGCTTGCCGCCCGCCGCGATGACGGCGCAGGCGTCGCCCGTCTCGGGGGCCACGTCCTCCACCCCCGCCGCGGTCAGCACCGCCACCCGGGGGCCGTTCTCGGCCTGGTAGGTCAGCAGTTTCATGGTTCCTCCCGGGATTGACTGTAGGGGCGGTCCCCCGTGACCGCCCTGTGGCCGGGCAGGCACAGGGGCCTGCCCCTACAGGGGACGGTGGATGATGCTGATTACCCCGCCGCCTTGCGCACCGTGTCGGCCATGGCCTTGGCGCCCGCGGTCATGAAGTTCAGGTCGCTGCCGCACAGGATGAAGCGGACGGCCTCCTTCACGCGCCGCTCGATCATCGCCGGGGCGTAGGAGCCGCCCATGCCCGCCGTCTTGCCGTGCTTGCGGCAGGCCGCGATGACCTGCTCGTACACCTTGTTCACCCGCGGGTGGTCGTGCTGGCCCACGATGCCCATCCCCGTGCTCAGGTCGTTCGTCCCGATGAGGAGCACGTCCACGCCCGGCACGGCCGCGATGGCGTCGGCCCGCTCCCCCGCCTCGGGGGTCTCGATCATGGCGGCGAGGAGCATCTCCCGGTTCACGTCGGCCAGCAGCTGGGCCGCGTCCATGGGCTCGAAGCGCCCGTGGGCCAGCCCCCCGCCCGAGCTGCGCCCGCCCTCGGGGGGGAACTTGCAGATGCGCACGAGCTCCCGGGCCTCCTCCGCCGTGTTCACGTGCGGGAGCACGATGCCCTGCGCCCCCCCGTCCAGGATGCGGGTGCTCAGGTGGGGGGAGAGGTCCGCCACCCGCACGAGGGGGGTGATCCCCTGGGTCAGCGCCGCGACGGAGAGCTGCTGGGCCGTCTCCAGGTCGAAGGGCCCGTGCTCGAGGTCGATGAAGAGCCAGTCGTA
>JBBTDR010000532.1:894-2788 GCA_038042665.1 Nitrospinota bacterium | reverse complement strand
AGCGCCCGCACTCCCGGCAGCACGCCATTCATCTCCTCGCGGTGGTGCGCCGCCCCGACGTCGAGGTGCTTGAAGGCGACGTCCTCGAGCACCCCCTTCAACCAGCCGATGCCCAGGCGGTTGGCCAGGGGGGCGTAGATCTCGGCCGTCTCCTGGGCGATGCGCTCCCGGCGCTTGGGCGGGAGGTACTCGAGGGTGAGGGCGTTGTGGAGGCGGTCGGCCAGCTTGATGATGATGACGCGGATGTCGTGCGCCATCGCCACGAGCATCTTGCGGTAGTTCTCGGCCTGGAGGGCCTGGGTGCCCGGGAGGTCGATGCGGGCCAGCTTGGTGACGCCGTTGACCAGGGCGGCCACCTGCTCGCCGAAGAGCCCCTGGAGCTCATCCAGGGTGGCCGAGGTGTCCTCGACGGTGTCGTGGAGGAGGCCCGCCGTCACCGTCTCGGGGTCCTGGCGCATCTCGGCCAGGATGCGGGCCACCTCCAGGGGGTGGGAGATGTAGGGCTCGCCGGAGATGCGGGACTGGCCCCGGTGGACCTTGGCCGTGAAGATGTAGGCCCGCATGAGGAGGTCGGTGCAGCCGGGGGCGTACTCCTCCACCAGGTCGATGATGTCCATGATGCGGGCGGGCGGGCGCCCTGTCAGGACGGGAGGCATCGGGGACACCCCCTAGACCGGGCCCGGGCGCATGCACCCGCCGGGCCATGCCGCAAGGGGAGGAGAAGGCGCGGCCGCGCTTCTTTCCTCAGGCCACCTCTCCTCCGGCCCGCCCCTCGGGGAGCGGACTCCTTGAAACGCTATCCGAGGGGCCGGACGCCGTCAAGGAAGGGGGTCCAAATGGTTGATTTCTAGGAAAAAACTCCCCCGGCGCGGCGGCCGGAGGAGGCTCGGGAAAGCGGCCGGGGAGGGGCCTAGTAGGCCCGCAGGGGCGACTGGACGAACTCGTGCATGGCCGGGCTCATGTACCCGGCCTCGTTCGCGTGGCGGGGGACGACGATGGCCCCCTTGTTGCAGATCTCCTCGCAGAGGCGGCAGCCCACGCAGGTGCTCTGGTCCACCACGGCCACCATGGAGTGGTCCCGCTCGACGGCCGAGGGGGCCATGCGGATGCAATCGAAGGGGCACACGTCCACGCACCAGACGCAGCCGGTGCAGTTCTCCTCCAGGACAAAGGCCTTGGGCATCTCCTTGTGCTTGATGCTCTGAATGACGCTGCCCTCATCGTCCTGGATGGCCAGGGCCGGGCAGTACTTGCCGCACACCCCGCAGTCGATGCAGAGGGCGGGTTCGATCGTGTAGATGCCGCGGAGGACGCCCGAGATCGCGTCCGTCGGGCAGACCGGCTCGCAGACCCCGCAGCCGATGCACGCGTCGAAGATGAAATGGGGCATTGGCCGAAACCTCGCATCCGGGCGGGGCCCGGCCTCCCCGGCGGGGGGGCCGTCCACCCTCGATGGGGCATTGCTAAGGGGTTCGGTCCGATTTGTCAACCTGGCCCCGGGGGGTTGCCCGGAGGGGGTGTTTTGGCCCACAATGCCTGCGGCCGGGGCCGGAGGGCCCGGCCCGCAATCTCCCCCAGGCCCCAGGACGAGGAACGCATGGAGCACTTTCTGGAGATTCTGACCAAGCCGGACAATATCCCCATCGCCATCATGATCCCGCTGCTGGGGTTCTGCGTGTGGTGGGCCATCTCCCAGGGAATCCGGCACGACCGGCTCATCAAGGAAGGGAAGAAGGACTCCGTCTACGACGAGATGATCCGCTGACCGGCCGTTCCCACCGGGGCGCCCCCCCTTCGGGGGCCGGAGCCCCCCCCTTCAGGGGCCGAAGCCTCTCCCTTCGGGGGCCGGAGCCTCCCCCTTCGGGGGGCGAAGGCCCCGCCCCCCCCCGCCCCC
>JBBTDR010000532.1:0-884 GCA_038042665.1 Nitrospinota bacterium | reverse complement strand
TGGTGAACGGGAGCCGGGGCCAGTCATCGAGCGGCAGGCCGGCGAACTTCCGCGCGTAGAATCGATTCGTGGGCAGGATCGCTTTCAGGAGGTCGGTTAGGCGCGGGTCCATCTTTCTCCCCTCTCCCCTCCGGGGGAGAGGGGTTGGGGGTGAGGGGGTTGAGTGCGCAATGACTCACGCCTCCTCACCATCAAGCGATTGCACGGCGCGGCCCCCTCCCCCCCGGCCCCCGCCCTCATCCGGGGAGCGCCATGCTCGAGCTGATCGCCTTCGCCCTGGTGCTGGGCTTCGTGGTCATCTTCTTCGTCCGGCGGACCAGCTCGAACGTGGCCCTCGAGGCCGACGCCGCGCGGACCCAGGGCGACCGCGAGGTCCAGGTCCTGCGCCAGATGCCCCCCCGGGCCTTCGAGCGCGCGCTCCACGAGCTGGCCGAGGGCCTGGGCCTTCAGATCACCGAGAGCCGCTGGGTGAACGACGAGGAGATCGACATCCTCGCCCGCCACCCGGCCCCCGTCACCGGCGGGGACTACATCGTGCACGGCATCCTCGTCCCCGAGGGTGAGTTCGTCTCCTCCATCCGCGTCATCGGGCTCTCGGACACCGTCCGGGCCGAGCGCGCCCTCAAGGGCATCCTCGTCACGACGGGCTACTTCACCGAGGAGGTCCGGAAGTACGCCGAGGGGGCCCCGCTCGAGCTCATCAACGTGGCCCGGCTGCGCGAGCTCCTCAAGGAGCATGGCTTCCTCTGGCCGGTCGCCTAGCCGCGTAATCCAAGCACGTTGTTCACTCCTGGGGGCCGGTTTTCTCCCCCTCTCCCCCCGGGTGAGGGATGGTTCGGCGGCGCGGCCTCCCCTTACCCCGGCCCCCCCGCCCCTCTCCCCCC
>JBBTDR010000531.1:0-6784 GCA_038042665.1 Nitrospinota bacterium | reverse complement strand
GGCGGGGCGGCCCGGGCTGGCGAGGGGGCCGGGGGGGAGGCCCTTGTGGAGGTAGGTGTTGTAGGGGGAATCGGCCGAGAGGTCCTGGCGGCGGAGGGGGCCTTCGAGGCCCGGCAGGGCGAAGCTGACGGTCGGGTCGCTCTGGAGGGGCATGTCCTTTTTCAGGCGGTTCCAGAACACGGCGGACACGAGGGGCCGCTCGGCCCCCATCGGGGTCTCCTTCTCGATGAGGGAGGCGAGGGTGAGCGCCTCGTGCAGGGAGAGGCCCAGCTTCTCCGCCCGCTCCCGCAGCGCGGGGCTGAACTTGCGCCGCAGGTTCTGGGCCATGGCGGAGAGGATCTCCCGGGGCGGGGTGCCGAGGGGGAAGCGGTAGGTGTCCGGGAAGAGGTAGCCCTCGAGGGAGCCCCCTTCGGCCCCCGCGCGGGAGAGGAGCTCGGGGTCGCGGGCGGCGTCGAGGATGGCCCCCCGGGGGGCGAGGCCCGAGCGCTCGATCGCGAGGGTGATCTCGCGGAGGTTGTAGCCCTCGGGGATGGTGAAGGTGCGCTGGGCCACCCGCCCCTCGGTGAGGGCGCGGTAGATGGCGCGCGGGGGCATGGAGGGGCTGAACTCGTAGTAGCCGGCCCGGATCCTCCGCGCCCCGCCCCGGAGCCGGGCCTGGAGCTGGAAGGCCAGGGGGTGGCGGATGAGCCCCCGCTCGGCGAGGGCCTGGGAGATCGCGCGCACCCCCGTGCCGGCCTGAACCTGGACGATGAGCGGAGAGCCGCGCGCGGGGCCGGCCGGGCGGTCGAAGTCGCGCCGGAGGAAGAGGGCCGCGCCCGAGGCGGCGAGGAGGAGGGCCAGGACGGGGGGACCGGCGGCGCGCCTCCAGGCCCGCCCGGGCGGCGGCGGAGGGGCGGGGGGCTCCGGCGGGGAGAGGGGGCCCGGCTCGTTCATGCGCGGGGGGAGGCCGCCCGGCGGTCCAGGTAGCTCTGGAGGATGAGCTGGGCGGCCATCATGTCGCGGCGCTCGGCCCGGCGGCTGGGCCTCACCTCCATCTCCGCCAGGGCCTGATCGGCGTGGGCGGTGCTGAGGCGCTCGTCCCACCCCTCGACGGGGACGGGGACGCTCTGGCGGAGCCTGCCGATGAAGCGCCGCACGCGCCGGGTGCCGGGGGAGTCCCTGCCGGAGAGGGCGCGGGGGACGCCCACCACCACGCGCTCGACGCCGTGGGCCTCGATCAGGCGCCCGATCTCCCCGGCGAGGCTGGCGTCGCCCTGGCGGCCGATCTGGGCGAGGGGCTGGGCGGTCAGCCCGAGGAGGTCGCTGAGGGCGAGGCCCACGCGCTTCTCCCCGTAGTCCACGCCCAGGATACGGCCCTCGCTCATGGGGTCTTGGGATTGGCCTCGGGCGCCCGCTCCACCGGGTTGTCGAGCGTGATGCGGAAGCGCTCGAGGGAGGAGTGGGTGGTCCGGTCGAGGGTGGCCTTGCTCTTGCTGAAGTCCACCAGGGAGCGCGTCTCCTCGGTGAGGGCGTTGGCCAGCCGCTCCTGGTCCTCGAGGATGTCCCGGCTGGTGGAGAGGCCCACGCCGAACTTCTTCTCGGTGGCGGCGAGGCGCTCCTCGGCCAGCCGCCGGGCCACGCGGGTGGCCTCGGCCCGCTTCTCGTCCGAGCGGACCCGGCGCACCGAGCGGCGCACCTCCTCGAGGATGGATTGCTCGAGCTGGAGGAGGACGGTGTTGGCCTGGGCGAGTTGGAGGCGGGCGGTGTCGAGGGCGGCTTCGGCGTCGCGGTTGCCGAGCGGGTACTTGAAGGTGAGGCCGCCGGTGAGGCTGTAGCCCTGGTTGCCGGACATGCGGTCGAACGCGTCCGAGAAGTGGTGCCGCAATCCCTGATTCCCCGCGCTGCCGATCAGGTCGATCTGGGGGAGGAGGTTCTGGCGGGCGCGGGCGAGCTCGACCTTGCGCTTCTCGATCTCGGAGCGGGAGTTCTCGAGGTCGGCCCGCTTCCGGAGGGCGTTCATGGCGAGGGCCATCTCGTCCAGGCGCACGGCGGCAAAGCCGGGCTTGTCGGTCGGGAGGAGGCGGATGGACCAGGAGGGGAGGTCGGTGGTGATGTTCAGGACCTTCTTGAGGGCGTCCTCCTTCTCCTGCACGTCCCGCTCGGAGGTGATGACGTCCACCTCGCGCTGGGCGACGGTGGCCTCGGCCTCGGTGATCTCGATGGGGGCGAGGGTGCCCACCTCCACCTGGATGCGGTTGCGGCGCAGGAGGTCCTTCGCCAGGTCGAGCGACTTGCGGCGGAACTCCAGGTTGTCGATCGCGAACACGAGGTCATGGTAGGCCTGCTGCACCTGGTCCACGACCTCGATCACCCGCTGCCGGTAGGTCTGGACGGACTGGTCGCGCGTGGCGGCGGCCACGCGGATGTTGGCCTCGTTCACGTCCACGCCGAAGTTCTTGAGCAGCGGCTGGGTGATCGAGGCGGTCGTGGTGTTCTGGTGGTTGGGGTCGAAGGTGTTCTGGGTGGAGTTGAGGGACTGGCGGATGGCCTGGAAGGTGAGGGAGACGTCCGCCCCCGTGATGAACTTCTTGGTCAGGCCCACCGAGGCGTCCTGGGCGCTGAGGTCGCGCTGGGTGCCGGTGAAGGAGGAGCTGACGGTGTCCGTCTCCGCGCGGTTCGTGGTGAACTGGGAGACCAGGGCCGGGTCGAAGACCGCCTTCTGCTGGCTCAGCTGATTCTCCCGGATGCGCGGGTTGAACGCCTCGATGGTGATGTCGAAGTTCCGGGCCAGGGCCAGGCTCACCGCCTCCTGGATGCTGATGGCCACTTGGGCGCCCTGCACCCTCGGGGCCGCCTCCGGGCCCTGGGGACGGGTGAAGGTCATCTTCTCCGTCCTCTCCGCGGGGGCCGCCGCGCCCCCCGAGGCCGGGGACATGAGGACGAGGACGGCGGCGAGGGCGGGCAGCCAGTCACGCGGTGTCATGATCGTAGGGTCCGTCCTTATGAGGCGGGGGTGGGCGCGCGGCATGCGGCGGGGGCTCTCCCGAGGCGGCCAAGGGCGCGAGGGGCTATTCCCGGCGCCTTCAGCTTAGACTCGTCCGGGTTCCCCCGCGAGCGGAAGGTTGGGCCCCCGAACCGGCGGGAGGCATGGTACTGGAAGGGATCGGGCCGCGCAACAGAACCCGCTCCGGGGCCGGAGAGAGGCGGCGGCGAGCTTTCTTGCGGGCGCCGCCCCCCTCCTGTTAGATATAGGCGGGCTCCGCGAGGCCCCCCGTCTCGCCGCCGGTTTCCGCCCGAGGTGCGTCTGCGTGGACGTGTTTGAGAGCGTTTCCGCCTTTCCCTCGGGGGAGGGCCGGACCATCCTGACCATCGGGAACTTCGACGGGGTGCACCTGGCCCACCGGGAGCTCTGCCGGTCCGTCAGCGCCGAGGCCGCCCGGCGGGGGGGCCGGAGCGTGGTCCTCACCTTCGAGCCCCACCCCCTGCGCGTGGTGGCCCCTGAGCGCTGCCCCGCCCTCATGACCTCGCTTCCGGAGAAGCTGGCCCGGCTGGAGGCCCAGGGCGTGGGGGCGGTGGTGGTCCATCCCTTCACCCCCGAGCTCGCCCAGACCCGGGCGGAGGAGTTCGTCCGGCGCCTCCTCTACGAGGGCCTCCGGGCCGAGCGGGTGGTGGTGGGCTTCAACTTCCGCTTCGGGAAGGGAAGGGCGGGGGACGTGGCCCTCCTGCGCGCCGAGGGGGAGCGCCTCGGCTTCGAGACCCAGGTGGCCGAACCCTTCCTGTTCGAGGGCCGCCGGGTGAGCAGCACCGAGATCCGCCGCCTCATCGCGGCGGGCGAGGTCGAGGGGGCCGCCAAGCTCCTCGGCCAGCCCCATCTCCTCGAGGGCCCGGTGGTGCCCGGGGAGGGCCGGGGCCGCGCCATCGGAGTTCCCACCGCCAACCTCGCCGAGCCGCCCGTCCTCGTGCCCGCCCACGGGGTGTACGCCTGCTGGGCCCAGCTGGAGGGGCGCTCCTCCCCCCGCCTCCCCGCCGTGGCGAACATTGGCCTGCGGCCCACCTTCGGGGGGGAGAGGCGGGCCATCGAGGCCCACCTCCTCGAGGGCGGGGGCGACCTCTACGGGCGGAACCTGCGCCTCGAGTTCATCGCCAGGCTCCGGGAGGAGCGCAAGTTCCCCGGCCCGGAGGCCCTCGTCGCCCAGATCCGCCGGGACATCGAGGAAGGCCGCCGGAGGCTCGAAGCCCTCCGCTAGATGCCGGATCCAAACACGCGGGCCGCGTCCCCGGGGTGCGGGGGCCGCTCCTCCCTCTCCCCTTGGGAGAGGGGATGGGGGTGGGGGAAAAGCCGCTCGCGCCGCCGAACCCTCCCCCGCCCCGGCCCTCTCCACCGCGGCCAGACTCGCCGCGGGCGGGTCTCCACCCCCCCATCCCCGGTCAGGGGGGGTGGTCCTTTGGGGGGAGGGGGGAAGGGCTCCGGCATCGGCGGCGTGGACGATGCGCGACGAGCTGAGCTTCCGCCGCTAGTGGTGCCTCCGCAGGTTGTTCACGGGCCAATCGCGCGCAATCGGGAATCCCCGTCCGGGCCTCGGCTCCCCCTCCCGCCGCGCGTATCTCGCCGCGGGCGGGTCTCCACCCCCCCATCCCCGGTCAGGGGGGGTTGGTCCTTTGGGGGGAGGGGGGAAGGGCTCCGGCATCGGCGGCGTGGACGATGCGCGACGAGCTGAGTTTCCGCCGCTAGCCCGCCATCCCCTCCCAGAGGAAGAAGAGCCCGAAGGCGAGGATGGCCGCCCCGCAGCCGCGCTCGATCCACCGCCACCCCCCCGCGCCCAGGGCGCTCCCCCCGCGGTGGGCCGCCCAGGAGAGGAAGAGCCCCCAGGCGAAGTCGCAGGCGAGATGGAGGGCGGTCATGGCGGCCAGCGCCCCCGCCCGCCCGAGGGCCTGGGCCCGGGCGATGAGGCCCGCCCCCACCGTCAGCCACCAGAGCAGCCAGTAGGGGTTGAAGAGGGTGAGGGCGGCTCCGGCGAGGAGGGTGCCGCCCTCCCGGCCGGCGGGGGCCCCGGGGGGGCCCTCCGAGGGGCGGCGGAGCATCCCCTGGCCCAGCCAGAGCAGGAAGAGCCCGCCCAGCAAGGAGACCCCGCGCCGGACATCGGGGGCGTGGAGGAGCTGGAGGCCCCCCCAGAGGAGGAGGATGAGGGGGGTCTCGGCGAGGGCGTGGCCCAGGTTGGCCCACAGGCCCGCCCAGGGGTCTTGGCGGCCCCGGGCGAGGATGAGGGCGCTCAGGGGGCCGGGGGACATCACCCCGGAGAGGGAGATCCCGGCCACCACCCCGAGGAAGGCGAGCCACTCCACCGGCGGGGGGCTCAGGCCCGGGGGGGCTGGGCCAGGAGGCGGCGCAGGCGGGCCGGGTCGAGGCGGTGCTTGAAGGCCTTCACCCCGCCGAGGAAGGCCACGGGCACCTCCTCCCCGTATCGCGCCGCGAGGGCGGGGTCGGAGTCCACGTCGATCTCCTGGAGGGCGAGCCCGGGGAACTGGGCGCGGAGCTGCGCCTTGGCCTCCTCGCAGAGGTGGCACTGGGGCCGGGTGTAGAGGACGAGGGCGGGGGGCATGGGGCTAGGCGGAGAGCTCCCGCTGGAGCTCCTCGGGGTCGATGGGGAGGGTGACGGCGTGCTCGTTCTCGTCGGTGGCGAGGACGGCGGCGTTCACTTCGGGCCGCCGGAGGAGCTCGCGGCAGTCCCGGGTGAAGTAGCCGGCCTTGAGGTCCTCGGCGAGCTTCCTTCCCTTCTTCTCGTCGATGTCGCAGAGGCCGAGCCACTCGGTGCCGGGGTATTCGCGGGCGAACCGCCCCCGGATGCGGCCCAGCCTGCCGCAGCCCACGACCGCCAGCCCGATCGGCTTCATCCCCGGGGAAGGCATGGCGCGTCCTTTCCTTTCTCCTCCCCCCCGGCGGGGGCGGCTCCTTGGGCGGCGCCCCGGCGGAGGGGGGGCCGCGCGGGGTCAGCTTAGCCGATATCGTCGGCGGCCACGAGCCTGCGGATGATCCAGACGATGGCCAGCGTCATCACGGTTTGGATGACGGCGTAGGCGGCGATGACGGGGGCGATGGCCTCCTCCAGGAGCGAGTAGAGGACGACGGACATGACCTCGGTGCCGTCCGTGTAGAGCAGGATGGAGGCGTTCAGCTCCCGCATGAAGATGAGGAACAGCGTCAGCCAGCCGGCCAGGAGGCCGGGCTTGATGAGGGGCATGAAGATGCGCCGCACGGTGGTGAGCCAGGCGGCCCCGCACATCCGCGAGCTGTCCTCGAGCTCCTGGGAGATGGCCATGAGGACGGAGCCGACGTTCTTCACCCCCACGGGGATGTACCGGGTGACGTAGGCCAGCATGATGATCCAGATGGTCTTGTAGAGCGGGGTGCGGATGTAGGCCAGCAGGACCCCCATCGAGAGGACGACGGCCGGCATCCCGATGGGGAGAGAGACCACGAAGTCGAGGGCGGCCTTCGCCCGGCCCTGGGCGCGGTGGATGCAGTAGGCGAGGACGAAGCAGACCGCCATCCCCAGCGACGCCCCCGCGAAGCCGAGGAAGAGGCTGTTCCCGATCCCGCGCTGGGTCAGGGGGTAGCGGAAGAGCACATAGTGGAAGTGGTTGGGGGTCAGCTTGCTGAAATCGGGGGACCCCAGCCAGTTGTGCGAGATGGAGACGATGAACAGGGTGGCGATGGGCAGGACCACCGCCGCGAGGAGGTAGGCCAGCTGGAAGGCGAAGGTCAGGTAGCCCCACCGGCCCAGGTCGATGACGCTGGGCCGGAAGC
>JBBTDR010000530.1:0-1246 GCA_038042665.1 Nitrospinota bacterium | reverse complement strand
CGGGCCTGACGTCCAGCAGGACCACCTTCGCCCCTCCGGCCGCAAAGGCCAGCCCCAGGGCCTGGCCGATTCCGCTGCCGCCGCCGGTGATCGCGACGACCCGATCCGTCAGGTCGAAAAGGCTTGAGACCTGTTTCCCCGTGCCGATCATCAGGCGCCTCCCGCTATGCGAGGATCTTGTCTCCCCGGTAGACGATTTTTCCGTCGATCTCGAGGGTGGGCTCCCAGAAAACCATGTCGTAGTGGGCCGCCGCGGTGACGGCGCCGCCCAGCATGCGGCTCGTCCCGATGGCGACGTGGGCGGTGTTCATGACGCCCTCGTCCATGAGCGCCCGCCCGGTGATGCGCGCGTTCGGGTTGAGGCCGATCCCGAACTCGGCGACGTTCCAGCAGTTGGGATCGCCGTGGGCGGATACCCCCGCCTCGAACCGCCTCCCTTGCTCCCCCCCGCCCTCCACCTTCGTGACGAAACCCCTCTCGACCCGGAGGGCGATGGGCTCGCGCAGCGGCCCGACGCCCAGGAAGGGGATGCTCGCGTCCACCACCAGGGTGCCCTCCGCCGTGCCCTCCAGGGGTGCGAAGTTCACCTCGATGGTGGGGACGGGGGCGATCTCGCCCGGGCCGGGGATGTCGGTCAGCTCGTTCGCCCGCCGCCCCCCGCTCTCGAAGCGCAGGTCGGTGCCCCGGGGGGTGGTCAGGCGGAAGCGGCGGCCCCCGCTCAGGATGGCCCCCAGCCTCCGGACCACCACGGCCTGGGCGGCGAAGTCCGTCTCCACGAGGGCCGGGCTGGCGAACATCTCGTCGGTCCAGTCGGACATCATGATGGCCCGCGCCCCGCGCCTGCGGGCCTCGTGCACCGCGGGGGTGTGGGACATCGAGACGGCGAGGGGCATGAAGAGGACAGCCGCCTCCCTCATGGCGGCGGCCACGCCGGGGGGGAAGTCCTCCCCCTGGCCCCGGAACGGCGGAACGATAGCGGTGACCACCCGCCCCCCGAGGGCCGAGGCGGCCCGGGCGACGCGCTCGGCGATGGAGGTCATGCCGTACTCCGTGACGACGAGGACCTCCTCGCCCGGCCGGACCCGGGCGAGGTCCGCGGCGAGCTTGTGGGCGCCGCGCGCCAGCATGTCCTCCCGCATCACGGGACCTCCCGGAATTCCCCGCTCTCCCCGGATAGCGGGGATGGTAGAAGAAACGGGCCGCCTTGGGAATGGGAGGGGGCGGCGAGGGCTCCGGCCCCCCCACC
>JBBTDR010000529.1:0-1100 GCA_038042665.1 Nitrospinota bacterium | reverse complement strand
GGCCATCCTGCTCGCCCGCGCCCGCCTCGCCCGCCGGGGGATTCATGATCCCTCGCCCGGGGAGCTGCGCGCGGCCCTCTCGGGCGGGCGGGCCCCCAAGGCCGACGGGGAAATCTGGACGGGCGTCATCCCCTCCCGGGAGCGCGGCCACACCTGGGCGGAGATCGTCCGGGGGCTGGGGGAGCGCCCGGCCCAGTTCGAGGAGGTTCTCCGGGCCTGGAGGATGGAGCTGGCCTCCGGCGCGCTCGCGGGCAAGCAGGGAGCCCCCTCCTCCGCCGAGCCCGTCCGCATCACCGAGACCGGCATCACCACCGGACGGGGGAAGGCCATTCCTACCTTCACCCCGCCCCCTGAGGGCCAGAAGGGGATCGGCGAGGGCATCCTCAGCGGGTCGGGAAACATCCTCGGGGTGCCCGGGCGCAAGCCCGTCCCGCCGCCAGAGAGCAAGCCCCAGGGCCGTTAGCCCTGGAATCCAAACCCGTTGTTCACGCCGCAGCCGCCAGGGTCCCTCTCCCTTCGGCCCTCGGCTCGGCGAACCACCCGCCGGGACTTCACGGCTCGCCCGGCGTCCCGCCCGCCTCGCGCCCCCTGGAATGCCCGGGAAGGCCTCACCCCCGCCCCGCCAGCGCCGGGCAGGCTTCTTCGGCCATCTCCGCGATGGCGCGGCCGATGAGGAGGGAGGAGGTCGCGCCGGGCGAGGGGGCGTTGCAGACGTGGATGGCCCCCTCGGTGCGGACGATGGCGAAGTCGTCGAGGAGGTTCCCCTCCCGGTCCACCGCCTGGGCGCGGACGCCTGCCCCGCCGGGGAGGAGGTCGCGCTTCCGGACCTCCGGCACGAGGCGCTGGAGGTCCCGGGCGAAGATGGCCCGGCTGAAGGAGCGCGCCATCTCCCGCGCCCCCACCCGCCACCACTTGCGGGCCATCTTGCGGAAGCCCGGGTACCGGAGGGTCTCGAGGAGGTCCCGTGGGTCCGCCGTGGTCTTGGTGTAGCCCTCGCGGGCGAAGGCGAGCACGGCGTTGGGGCCCGCCTCGACCGCCCCGCCGATGCGGCGGGTGAAGTGCACCCCGAGGAAGGGGAAGACCGGGTCGGGCACCGGGTA
>JBBTDR010000528.1:0-2966 GCA_038042665.1 Nitrospinota bacterium | reverse complement strand
CGGGCCGCGCCAGAAGCCGAGCTCCGTCCGCTGAAGATGGAAACGGGCCTCGGGGTAGAGCCGGGCGGCCCCGAAGTGATCCCAGTGAAGATGACTGAGGATGACGGTCTCCACGTCCCTCGGCTCGACCTTGAAGGGGGCGAGGAGGTCGCGCTGCCTACGGTAACCCTCGAACTGGGCGTAGCGCGCCCGGCACTGGCCCTCGAGGAAGCCCGTGTCCACCAGGATCGGCTTCCGACTGCCCTCGGGTTGGGCGCCACCCTCGGGCGGGCCGCCGCCCGCGGGCTCGAGGAGCCAGAAGAAGTAGGGAAGCCGGGCCTTGCGCCCGGCGTCCGCCAGGTAGAGGAGGAGGGAGGCGTCGCACTCGCGCCAGCCCTGGCACAGGGCGAACACCCGGTAGATCGCGGGCTGGGGCATGGGGCCTCCGAAGAAAATTCTTTGCCGGAGTTTCTTTCTTTTCTGAAAATTCTTCAAGCTCCTAGGGGCCACCCTCGTCCGAAGGGGAGGAGCACCGCCCCAATTTGACCGGAGAGTGATCGACTTCACAGACAGAAATGATGTAAAAAGTCACAATTTGTGATTGGATACCCCGGCCATGCAAGATGACCACCCTCCCCGGGCGCCCGCCTAGCGCCCTGCCGCGAAAGGAGAGGGGAAGATGCCCCACCCGCACAGCAGCGCCTCTGGCGGATTCATCCCCGGCAAGGGCCGGCCGGCCATCGTCCACATCGTCGAGGACGACCCCCGAGACCTCTCCCTGGTCGAGATCCTCCTGCGGCGGGAGGGCTTCACCGCCCTGGGCTTCTCGGACGCCGAGTCCTTCCTCGAGCGCGTGACCCAGCAGCCCCCGGACGTTATCCTCCTCGATCTTCTCCTGCCCGGGATCGGCGGGCTGGAGACCCTCTCGCGGCTCAACCAGCTCCAGGTGGACGCCCCGGTCATCCTCCTCACCGGCCAGGGCACGGCCGAGAACGCCTTCCAGGCCATGCGCCTGGGCGCCTACGACTTCATCCCCAAGCCCTTCGAGGCGGGGCGGCTCAGCGTCTCCATCCACAACGCCCTGCGGGCCAAGGACCTCAGCCGCGAGGTGCGCAAGCTCAAGGACGAGCTGCGCATCCAGTTCGACTTCCGCAACCTCATCGGGGTCAGCCCCGCCATCACCCGGGTGCTGGCCAGCATCGAGCGCCTGGCGGGGAGCGACCTGCCCGTCCTCATCCAGGGAGAGGCCGGGACCGGCAAGGAGCTGGTCGGCCGGACCATCCACTACAACAGCCGGCGCGGGGAGGGCCCCTTCGTCTACCTCAACTGCGGTGACCTGCGGCCCGACCTCGTCGAGACCGAGCTCTTCGGCTCGGCGGGCCCGGGCGGCGCGCGCCGCCCGGGCAAGTGGGACCGCGCGAACGGCGGAACCCTCTTCCTCGACGAACTCAGCGAGCTCCCCTCCGTCCTCCAGGAGCAGCTGCTCCGCCAGCTGGAGAAGAAGGAGAAAGGGCCCAGCGGGGAGGACCCTTCCACCGTGGACATCCGCATCATCTGCGCCACCCGAAAAGACATCGCCCAAGAAGTCGAGGCGGGGCGCTTCAACCCCAGCCTGGTCAACCGCCTGGCCCCCTTCCGGGTGGTTGTGCCTCCCCTCCGGGAGCGGCGCGAGGACATCTCCCTCCTCACCCAGCGCATCCTCGCCGAGGCGGCCACCCAGGACCACCGCCCCGAGAAGAAGCTCTCCCCGGAGGCCCTCGACACCCTCGGCGGCTACCCTTGGCCCGGGAACATCCGGGAGCTCAAGAACGTCCTCCGGCAGGTGTGCAACCTGATCGAATCCGACCTCATCCGCGCCGAGGACCTGCCCCCCTCCATCCGCGAGGCTGCCTCCCAGCGGGCCGCCGCGGAGGAGGAGGAGAAGCCCATCGCCCCCATCAAGGAGGTGGAGGAGCAGCTCATCCGCCAGTCCCTCGCCCAGACGGGCTGGGACGTGAACCGCTCGGCCTCCCTTCTGGGCATCAGCCGGGCCACCCTCTACCGGCGGCTCAAGACTCTCCAGATTTCCCGCGAAATCCTCTAGGCGCCCCCTCCTCCTCCGGAGGGGCCGATTGCCAGCGCCGGGGGGTTAGGGTAGTTTACCTTGAACGACGACCCCATGAGATGGACGCCCTCATGACGCAGCCCGGCACCCCCTCCATGCCCATCCCCGGCCCCGTTCTCGAGATGGTGCGCTGGCTGCAAGCCACCACCCTGTTCCGGGGGATGGCGGATCAGGAGGCCCTCCTCCTGTTGCGCCAATGCGGCCGCATGAAGGTGGAGACGTTCGAGGTCATCTGTGCCGAGAACGAGCCGGGCGACGCTCTCTTCTACATCCTCGACGGCCAGGTCTACCTCACCCGTCTGATCGGCGAGGAGGAGGAATTCCTCGGCATGCTCGGCAAGGGGAACTCCTTCGGCGAGGCGGGGCTTCTCGGCGAGGAGGCGCGCACGGCCACCGTCCGCGCCCGCCAGCCGAGCCTCCTCCTGACCTTGCAGCCCACCCTGCTCCACCTGCTGCCCAACGAGCTCGCCCTCAAGCTCATGCGCAACATCGCCATGACGGGCGGCGAGAAGCTCAAGATGGCGAACCGCATCATCGACCGCCTCTACGAGGAACTCCGCTCCCTCCGGCCCAAGACCCAGGACTGGCGGGAGGACGAGGACCGCTTCATCGAGAAGTTCGAGGGAAACTCCCCCATCTGACCGGTCCCCGCCGGGGTTGCGCGGCGGCCCCCGATCGGGGATTCTCCCCCTCCCCGGCCTCCTCCGGGGGAGAGAGGTGACCCCTCCGATGAGCGGACCGAAAGACATCCACCTCGAGCGCGCCGGGGTGCGCCTCCACGCCCTCGACCACGGCGGCGTGGGCAAGCGCGTCCTTCTCCTCATCCACGGCACGGCCGCCCACGCCCATTGGTGGGATTGGGTGGCCCCCGCCCTCGCCGGCC
>JBBTDR010000527.1:0-1871 GCA_038042665.1 Nitrospinota bacterium | reverse complement strand
GGAGGTCCTCGGCCAGGAGGCGCTGCAGCTCGTGGTAGAGCGGGGCGCGGCGCGCGGGCTCGGGCGCGCGCTGGGCCTCCTCGGCCAGGCGGTCCAGGCGGCGGTTGGCGTAGCGCCCCCGATTGAGGCCCAGGGGCGGGGCCTCGCGGCTGTGGAAGACCAGGCGGTAGATGTCCGGGTCCGCGATGCCCACCCAGGTCAGGCTGTAGAGCTGGAAGTTGCCGCCGCGGATGTCCCCGAAGAAGGTGCCCCACTCGTGGGCGCGCACCTTCACCTCGACCCCCACCCGCGCGAGCTGATCGGCGATCACGCTGGCGGTGCGGCGGCGCAGCTCGTTCTGGGAGGTCTTGTAGACCAGGGTGAAGCGCGGCCGCGGGCCGGCGGGGCCGTCCGGGTCGGGAAAACCCGCCTCGTCGAGGAGCTGCCGCGCCCGGGCGGGGTCGTGGGGGACCGGGGGCAGCCCCGGGGCGTGGGCCCAGTGCCCGCGGGGCAGCAGGCTGTCCGCCTCCCGGGCGAGGCCCTTGAGGATGTGGCGGATGATGGGCTCGCGGTGGATGGCCAGGGCGATGGCCCGGCGCACCTTGGGCTGGGAGAGGATGGGGTCGGTCAGGTTGAAGCCCAGGTAGGTGAAGTTGGTGCCGGGCCGGCGCTGGATCTTCAGGCGCGGGTGGGCCTGGAGGCGGGGGAGGAAGTCGGGAGAGAAGGCGTCCTGGAGCATCTGGAGCCCCCCGCTCTCGAGCTCCAGGACGCGGATGGTCTCCTCGGGGAGGATGCGGAAGACCAGCCGGTCGTAGGCGGGCGGGCCTCCAGGGTGCTCCCGGAAGGCCTCGAGCTCCACCCGCTCATCGGGCTCGAAGCGCGCGAGGCGGAAGGCCCCCGTGCCGGTGGGCTTCTCGCCGAAGCGCTTGTCCGCCCCCCGGGGCACGATCCCCACCATGAGGGACTCGGGGAAGGAGGCCGAGGGGCGCCTCAGGCGGAAGACCACCTCGCGCGGGGAGGGGGTCTCGACCCGGGCCAGCTCCCGCAGCCCCGCCGCCTTGGGGGAGGCCAGCGCGGGCTCGAGGATGGACTCGAAGGTGTACTTCACGTCCGCCGAGGTGAGGGGCGAGCCGTCGTGGAAGCGCACCCCCTCCCTGAGCGCGAAGCGGTGGGCGAGGGCCGAGGACTCCCAGCTCTCCGCGAGGTCGAGGGCCATCTCGCCCCGCTCGCCGTAGGCCAGGAGCTGGCGGAAGAGGAGGCGCTGGATCTGCCAGGAGACGGCGTCCTGGGAGAGCCGGGGGTCGAGGCTGGTGGGGTTGCTGTCCACCCCCACGGCGAGGGTCCGGCCCGTGGGCGGCGCGGGTCGCCCGCAGGCGGCCAGGGCCAGGGCGGCGGCCGCGAGGGCCGCCAGCCAGGAGAGCGGGAGCCGCTGGCGCAGGGCTGAGAGGGTCAAGGCTCGGGCCGCTTCGGCGGGGCGGAGGGTTGCCGCCTGAAGGTGTCACAGCGGGGCCCCAGCGTCAACGGAGGCTCCGCGCTCCCGTCGGTCGGGAGGATTCCTTGCGGTCATGCCGATGGGGCCGAGCGGCCGGGGATCCGCTTCGCCGGAAAAATCAGATCTCACGCGCCTCGGCTCGGCCGGGCTTTCGGCCTGACTTCGGCGCGATGGCTCCGTAGGGGCGAGAGAGCCCGCCGGGAGGTATCCGGCGGGAGTTTGCGGGAGGCGGGGGAGGCGATTAAGATGCCCCCCGTCCGCCCCGGCTTCCCTCTCCCGGAGGAATTCCCCCGTGCGCCCCCTGGGGAGAACCCTGGCCGTCCTCGCCCTCGCGGGGAGGCTACTGGCTTGGCCCGCGCCAGCGGCGCCCGCCGAGGGGCCGGTCCATCCCCCGCGGGAG
>JBBTDR010000526.1:0-1632 GCA_038042665.1 Nitrospinota bacterium | reverse complement strand
GGGCAGTCGCAGTTCGTCGTGCACACGGCCGTCGTCGAGGGCAGGCAGTAGCCGCAGTTGGGGCAGGAGATGGCGCTGCAGCCGCTGTGGAGGGGGCAGAGCTGGCAGCCCCGGGCGGGCATCTCCTGCAGGGAGAAGGCGTAGCCGCACAGGAGGCATTCCATCCGTTCTCGCTTCGCTGCGGAGGCGCCTTGGGGGTTCATGGCGTTATCTCCAGCACCCCGAGGACGTAACGCAGGGCGCCGCCCACCAGGAATGCGAAGGGGAAGATGAAAGCGGACATCGCCAGGGCCGTCCGGGAGCCGCGTTCTTTCACGATGATGAGCAGGTTCGCCAAGCAGGGGATGAACAGGGTGATGGTCACCAGGCTCACCAGCACCTGGGTGGAGTCGAGCTTGCCGGCCTTCGCGAGGGCGAAAAGCCCGGCCGCCCCATAGTCCCGGCGGAGGAAGCCGATCAGGAAGGAGTTCGTGGCCTCGTCCGGCAGCCCGAGGAAGCCGCGCACCAGGGGGGAGGCCAGCCTCTGGATCCAGACGAGGGCCCCCGCCTTGTCGAGGAGGAAGAGGAGGAGCGTCCCCGCCAGGAAGAGGGGGACGGCCTCCTTCAGGTACCATTCGATCCGGGCCAGGGTCTTGATGAGGACGTTCGAGAGCTGGGGCACCCGCATGGGCGGGATCTCGACGATGAAGTCCGAGGGGTCCCCCGGAAGGATGCGGGCGGCCAGGTAGCCCACCGCCAGGAGAACTCCCGCCACCACCCCGGCCCAGATGAGGATGGCGGCCGCGGAGCCCTCCCCCAGCAGCCCCATGATGACGCCCAGCTGAGCCGAGCAGGGGACCCCGAGGGCGAGGAGAAGGGTGACGAGGAGGCGCTCCTTCGGGGTCTCCAGGATGCGAGTGGTCAGGGTGGCCATGGTGTCGCAGCCCAGGCCCAGCACCATGGGGAGGACGGCCTTCCCGTTGAGGCCCATGGCGCGGAAGACGCGGTTCGCCAGGAGGCTCAGGCGGGGGAGGTAGCCCGAGTCCTCGAGGACGCCGAAGACGAGGAAGAAGGTGCCCACCACGGGCAGGATGATGGCCAGGGCGTAGGTCAGGCCCATGGTGATGAGGCCGTAGGGTCCTACGATCATCTCGCGGAGGAACTTCCAGCCGAAGAGGGTATCCACCCCGCGGGTGATGAAGGGGTTGATCACCTCCTTGAACAGCTGCTTCTCGAGGAGCTCCACCAGCGTGCCCGCGCCGAACTCCCCCACGAACTTGTACATCCCAAAGAGGACGCCCAGGAGAATGAGAGGCCCCGCCACCGGCTGCATGGCCCACTCCCCGAGGCGCTCCCGGAAGGGTTTCCGGTAGCCCCCGGCGTCCCGCCGCATGGCCGCTTTTTCGAGCTTCTCGGCCTCGGCGAGGCGGGCGGCGGTGAGCGCCGCCCGGAGGGGGTTTGTCAGCCGGGCGGACAGCTCCTTCCGGATGCGCGCAAAGGAGGCGAGGGCCTCCTCCGGCAGGCCGGGCGCGCAGGCTTCCAGCAGGGTGTGCTCCCCGGCCAGGATGGAGATGGCCAGGAGGCGCTTCTCCCGCAGTTCGGGGGGGAGGAGGGCCGACGCTTCCTCGATGGCCCGGGCGATAGGGGCGGGGT
>JBBTDR010000525.1:0-4495 GCA_038042665.1 Nitrospinota bacterium | reverse complement strand
GGGCGGCAGTGCGCTGTGCTGCGCGCGGGGATGGCCAAGGTCAAGCGCTCGGTCGAGCAGGCCGCGGCCAGGGAGAAGGCCGCCCGGGACAATCTCCAGCGCCTCCTGATCTCCCAGAACGCGAACATGAGCCGCATCGACCAGATCAAGCGGCTCAAGGCGGAGCAGAACCGCAAGCCCGCCGAGATGGAGAAAGAGATGGAAGACCTGATCGCCTGGTGCCACGGCAAGAGCATCTCGGTGGACTTCCGCCGCCGCCAGGCCTCCCGGCAGGCGGCCCCCCCGGGACGCAAGCTCTAGGCCTCCCCCTCATCTTCCCCCGAGAAGCCGCGCGCGGAGCGCCTCCGGCAGCTCCACCGTCACGCGGCCGATCTCCTCCGCCCGGTGGGCGTCGCTGCCCCCCGTCCCGATCAGGCCCAGCCGCCCGGCCCAGGCGGCCACCTCGGCCGCCCGCGCCTGGTCCGCGGGGGCCGCGTAGGGATAGGCGGTCTCCACCCCGTCCAAGCCCATCCCGGCCAGCCGCTCGATGAGGGCCTTCGGGTCCGCCCCCCCCACCTGGAGAGGATGGGCCAGCACGCATAGCCCGCCCGAGGCCTTCGCGGCCCGGAAGGCCTCCTCCGTCGAGGGCGGGTCGAACCCCGGGTCATAGAACGCGACGGCCTCCCGGGCGCCCTGCCGGTGGGGGAGCACCCGGGCCTCCAGCAGGCAGTCCACCATCTGGGGCCGGGTGATCACCCGGCGCGGGGGCGGCAGGAGCGCCGAGAGCGGGGGCAGCTCCGCCCCCAGGGCCCGCCGCAGGGCGGTCCAGAGGATCTCGGCCCGGCGACTTCGCCGCCCGGCGGCCCCGGCCAGCATCCCGGCCAGCGGCTCCGCCCCCACCCGGTGGCCATAGACGAGGATTTCGAGGGGCAAGCCGTCCAGGCGGGTGTCCATCTCCACCCCGGGCAGCACCGCCACGGGGAGGGCGCCGGCTTCCCCCAGGAGGGGAAGGGCCGCGTCGGTGTCGTGGTCGGTGATGGCCACCACGTCGATCCCCAGGGAGGCGGCCAGGCGCAGGGCCTCGACGGGCCCGGTCAACCCGTCCGACACCGTGGTGTGGATGTGAAGGTCGGCCTTCATCCCCTCTCCTCCCGGCGGCATTCTAGCATCCGCCCGGCCCCGCCATCGTTGACAGGCATCCGCGCGAGGGAATACTAGTGGTCACGGCAGGCAGCCCTCCCCGGCCATCCGTCCCTGGAACTGGATGATGCTCTTCTTCCTCGAATTCCTCCTGATCGGCCTGGGCATCGGCTTCTTGGGCACGCTCGTCGGGGCGGGCGGAGGGTTCATCCTCACCCCCCTCCTCCTTCTCTGGTTCCCGGATCGGCCTTCCGAGGCGATCGCCGCCCTATCCTTGTCCGTCGTCACCCTCAACGCCCTCTCGGGCTCCATCGCCTATTACCGGCTCGGCCGGATCGACCTGAAGACCAGCCTCGTGTACGGCTTGGCCGCGCTGCCCTGGGTGTTCCTCGGGGCGTTCAGCACGAGCCGCGTGGCGCGGGGGCCCTTCGACGTCATCCTGGGGCTCGCCCTCCTGGGCTTATGCGTCAGCCTCCTGTGGCCCTCCGCCCCCGAGCCGCCCCGGCGGACCGGCGAGGACAATCCCTCGCTGGTCCCGCGCCGGATCGTGGATCGCAGCGGGCGCGTGTTCGAATACCGGTTCCGCTACAAGCAGGGCATCTGGCTGAGCGTCGCCGTGGGCTTCCTCTCCAGCTTCATGGGGATCGGCGGGGGCCCCATCTACGTTCCCTTGATGATTCGCGTCCTCCGTGTTCCCCCCCACATCGCCACCGCCACTTCCCAATGCCTGCTCCTGATCACCGTCTTCGCCGCCGCCCTCATCCACCTGCTCGCCGGCCACCTCGCAGGCATGGGCGGCCTCATCCTCCCCCTCGCCCTGGGGATGGTGGCGGGCGCCCAGGCGGGGGCGGCGATCTCGGGGCGGGTCCGCTCGGCCGTCCTCACCCGCATCCTCGCGGCCCTCCTGGTCCTGGTCTCCCTCCAGGTCCTCTACCGCGGAGCGGTGGCGCTCCTGCCGTAGCCTCCGCTTTGCGTGGAAAAATGGCCCCCGATATGCCAAGATGCCGCGTCCGGACAGCGGTTCGGCCCGCCTCCGCCTGGCACTCCGCCAGATGCGGGCCCTCTTCTCCCACAGCGCGCGCAGGGAGCCCTCCATGCAATACGAACACATCGTCGCCGAGGTGAAGGACAAGACCCTCTGGGTGGGCCTCAACCGGCCCAAGATCCTCAACGCCATCAACATGCAGATGCTGGACGAGATGATCCACGCCTTCACCCGGCTGGACGAGGACCCCGCCATCGGCGTCGGCGTCCTCTACGGCAAGGGCACCAGCTTCTGCTCGGGCGGCGAGATGAAGGCCATGATGGCCCTCGACCAGACCACCGGCCACATCTGGAACAACAAGATGCGCCGCCTGTGCATGCTGCTGCGCAACTGCGGCAAGCCCACCATCGCCATGGTACGGGGCTGGTGCATGGGGGGCGGCAACGAGTGGCAGCTCTACTGCGACCTCTGCATCGCGAGCGAGAACGCCATCTTCGGCCAGTCGGGGGCCAAGGTGGGCGCCCTGCCCGTGGTCGGAGCCACCCAGTACCTCCCCATCCTCATGGGGGATCGCCGGGCCCGCGAGATGCTCTTCCTCGCCAAGCGCTTCACCGCCCAGGAGGCCAAGGCCGTGGGCCTCATCAACGAGGTGGTGCCGGACGGCGAGCTCGAGGCCCGCACCCGCGAGTGGTGTGCCACCATCATCGGCCACGCCCCGGCCACCCTGCGCTCCATGAAGACGAGCCTCAACTACCTGGGCGACCTGCACTACGCCTCCTGGATGCACGGCAGCGAGCTGCTGAACGCCGTATGGAACAACGAGCAGTCGGACGAGGGCATGCGGGCCTTCCTCGAGAAGCGCCCGCCCGACTTCAGCCGCTTCCCCCGCTAGACCCCGGAGGGCCGCACATGACGCCGGCCGCGAGAGAGTGGGGCGTCACCCTGCTCCGGCTGTGGATCGGGTTCCTGATCCTCCACGCCGGCCTCCGGGCCGCGGGCCAGGCGTTCGCGCCGGTCCAGGGCCTCCCTTCCCTCCTGGACACCTGGAAGGGCTCGGCCGAGGCCCTGATCGGCCACCTGGTCATCCTGGTCCAGGTGGCGGGGGGAGCGGGCATCCTGGCGGGGCTCGCGGTGCGGCTCTGCTCGCTCTTCACCGCGGCGGGCTTCGCCTGGCTGATCTGGAAGGCGGGGGGCCTCCACCCCGGCGCCCTGATGGCGGACCCGCTCCGGGCCACCCTCCTCGTCGGCAGCGTGTCCTTTCTCCTGACCGGCCCCGGCTTCCTGAACCTGGGGCGGGTCTTTCAGAAGAAACGGTGAGCCCATGGAAGCGGGAGATCCCACCCTCGGGGAGCGGCTGAGGCGGCTCAGGGAGCGGAAGGGACTCTCCCGGTCCGCCGCCGCCCGCAAGGCCGGCCTGACCGCCGACTCCCTGGCCCAACTGGAGGCGGGCGGGAGCGACCCCACCCTGGGCCAGCTCCACCGCCTCGCGGACGCCCTGGGCAGCTCCCTCGCCGAGTTCCTCGCCCTGCCGCCCGCCCCCATCGCGTGCGAGGTGCGCCTGGGCGCCGGGGCGGCGGGCGGGCGGATCGCGGAGTTCGTCCCCGTCCCCCTGGTCTCGGGCGAGGCCGCGGGCGGCAACGCCCGGATCGTGGACGAGAGCGTGCTCGGCTGGCTCATGCTCCCCCGGGAGGAGTTCGGCCGGCGGGAGGGCTACCTGGTCGCCGTCCGCATCCTGGGCCGAAGCATGGAGCCCGAGCTTCCCGACGGCTGCATCGCCGTGGTGGACCGGGCCGACCACTCGGTCGTCTCCGAGGGCATCTACGCCCTCCGCGACCCCGAGGGCGGCTGCACGGTCAAGCGGGTGGAGCTGCTGGACCCGCGCTACGTCGCCCTCGTCCCCGCGAACCGGGCCGAGTTCAAGGTGGAGTTTTGGAAGTTCGAGCGGGGGGAGTCGCTGGCGGACCGCCTGATCGGGCGGGTGGTCTGGGCGGGCTTCAGCTTCCTGGAGGTCCAGCAGGCCGCCGAGCGCCAGCCGCCCTACGGCGCGGGCGGCGGGGACCCGCCCGCCCGCTCCAAGCAGCGGCGGGGGGACGAGGAGTCCTTCTGAGCTGCCCGCCGCGAAGTCTCAACCGGATGTTCCCTGGAGGATGCCCGGCGGGGGACGGGAAGCCCCGGCTCCCCTATTCCCCGCCGCGCATATCTTGTCCGTGGGCGGGCCTCTACCCCCCATCCCCCCCTTGGTTAAGGGGGGGGCCAGGGGGGGTCGGTCCTTCGGCGGGGGGAGGGAAGGCTCAGTGCTCCCTCACCCCGGCCCTCCCAAAGGGAGCCTGTAGGGGCGGGTTTGAAACCCGCCCCTACCCGCGCTCAGGACAGGCTCCGCGAAGGGCGGTC
>JBBTDR010000524.1:0-3194 GCA_038042665.1 Nitrospinota bacterium | reverse complement strand
GGGAGAGGCGGAAGGGGCGCCGGAGTCGGACACGGGCCGGGGACTCCCTCTGCTCGGGAAAACGCGCCGCGAAAGCGCGTAGTATAAGCGGCGCCCGCCCGGCCCTCAACCGCTCCCCGCACCCCCTGCCCGGGGAGGCACGCCGTGCGGCTCGACCCCACCCTCATCGTCATCACCGACCGGGCCATCCTCGCCAAGGCCTCGGGCATGCCCCTCCGGGACGCCGTCCGCGCGGCGGCGGATGGAGGGGCCACCATCATCCAGCTCCGGGAGAAGGAGATCGGCGGGGCGGAGTTCCTCCGCCTGGCGGACGAGCTGCGCCTCGCGCTCGAGGGTTCGGGCTGCGCCTTCACGGTGAACGACCGGGTGGACGTGGCCCTCGCCTGTGGGGCGGAGGGCGTCCACCTGGGCCAGGAGGACCTCCCTCTCCCGCGCGCCCGGGCCATCGCGGGCGGGAGGCTCGGCTTCGGGGTCTCGGCCGGGCGGCCGGAGTGGGCGGCCCAGGCCGCCAAGGAGGGGGCCGGCTACATCGGAGTGGGTCCCATCTATCCCACCGGGAGCAAGGCCACTCGCCGCGCCCCCCTCGGTCCCGAGGGGCTCCGCCGGGTGCTCGCCCAGGCGGGGGGGGTGCCCGCGGCGGCCATCGGGGGCGTCACGGCGGAGAACCTGGCCCCCCTCATCGCGGCGGGGGCGCGGGGGGTGGCGGTGATCGCCGCGGTGATGGGCGCCCCGGACCCGGGCCGGGCCGCTCGGGAGATCCGCCGCCGCATCGAGGAGGCCCGCGGGTGATGGCCGCGCCGGGCGATCGGGCGGGGGGGTTCGGCGAGTTCGCCCTGATCGACCGCCTGCGGCGGAAGCTCACCGGCTCCGCCGCGGGCCAGCCCGGCGTCATCGTGGGGATCGGCGACGACGCGGCCGTGGTGGAGGCGGGCGGGGGCATGTGCTGGGTGGTGACCTGCGACGTGCAGGTGCAGGGGGTCCACTTCCCGGCGGCGGGGGTCTCGGGGATCCCGGTGGGCCAGAAGGCCCTGGCCGTGAACGTGAGCGACGTGGCCGCGATGGGGGGCACCCCCCGCTTCGCCCTCGTCTCTATCGGGGTGCGGGCCGACACCCCGCTCGCCTTTCTCGACGAGGTGTACGAGGGGCTCAACGCCCGGGCCTCGCGCTGGAACATGACGGTGCTGGGGGGGAACGTCACCCGCACCGAGGGGCCCTTCTTCATCGACGTCTTCGTGCTGGGCGAGGTGGCGCGGGAGGGCCTGCTCCTGCGCAGGGGGGCCAAGGTCGGGGATCAGATCCTGGTGACGGGTTTCCTCGGGGACGCCGCGGCGGGCCTCTACCTCCTGGGCCATCCCGAGGTGCGCCTGCGGGACGAGGCCCGCACCGCCCTCACCTATGCCCAGCTCCGCCCCGCCGCCCGGGTGGAGGAGGGAAAGGCCATCGCCGCCCTGCGGCTGGCCACCGCGATGATGGACGTGAGCGACGGCCTGGCGGGGGACCTGGCCCACCTCTGCGCGGCGAGCGGGGTGGGGGCGGTGGTTTGGGAGCAAGAACTGCCCGTCTCCCCCTCGGCCCTGGAGCTCGCCTCGGCGATCAAGCGCCGCCCCGAGGAGTGGGCCCTCTACGGAGGAGAGGACTACCAACTCCTCCTCACCGCCCCGCTCGAGGCGGTCCCGGCCCTCCGCAAGGCGGTGCGCGAGGCAGGGGGTGCCCCCCTCACCCCCATCGGGGAGATCGTCCCTTCTCGCCAGCAAATCCGGCTGAAGCGGGGGGAAGAACTCCTTCCGCTGGAAGGAGGGGCCTGGGATCATCTCCAGGACCCAAAGATTTAATGAAAATTATAAAAATAACGATCTGAATACAATCAAAATTTTTTGAAAAACCGCTAAAGTATCACCCATCCATCGCCGATACAGACAACGGGGTTGTCTGTGGGGAGGTTGACCCCTTGCGTGATTCCTGGGTAGGCCAAGGAGGGCCGAGTAGCCGGGGTAAACGCGGCCAAGGGTGGAAAGGATGATTTTTCAGTGTTTTCCACCCGATTTGGCGGTTTCGGCTCCGGGTACTACAATGGGAGGAACAGCACAGTAGGGCAAAGTGGGGTGAGCCATGGTTGACCGAGTTGAATTCAGTCCGCTTGGGGGGATCAACCCGCAGCAGCTCTTCGCCCAGCGGGAGGCGCGCAACGCGCTGGCCAACTCCTTGGCCACGGACTTGCCGCAGGTGAACGCCCCGGCGCCCCGTCCCGCGCCTCAGGCGCCCCGGCAGGCCGAGCAGCCGGAGGAGGAGGCCGACCTGCGGGAAGAGCCCCAGGGGCAGCCGCCGGAAGGGACGGAGGAGCCGCTGCCCGGCTTGGCGACCGGGCAGAGCGTCGGGGCGGAAATCCCGGGGACTAGCGGTGGACCGCCGGCGGAGGCCTTGGGTCCGGACGCCCGGGCGGCGCGCGAGGCTTTCCAGATCAGCGTCCTGGGCACGGAGCTGTCCCGGGCCCAGGGTGCCCCCCTGTTCGGGGGCCTTGGCCCCGCGGGGCCGGAGAATCCCCTGCTCCGGGAGACGGCTCCCCTCGGTGAAGGAGGGCGGCGGGAGCAGGTGGACTTCGGCCCGCGCCCCCTGGGCCAGGGGGGCGGGGCCGCGGATGCCGCGCCGCCGGGTCCCCCGGGAGGCGGCGCCCCCGCTCCGCCGGTGCCGGGCCAGAATGAAAATCCCGCCGCCGGCCAGGGGGGCGGGAACGAGCCCCGCGGCTCGGTGGTGAACGTGCTCGTGTAGGTTTCGGACGTTCTTTCGGGTGAGGTTGGGCGATGCCAGGTCCAGTGGACGGCAGGCAATTGGCCGCGCAGGGGGCGGGGCGCTCCCGCTTCCTGCCCGACCTCGGCGCCCAGGGGAAGCCCATGCCCATCCCGCCTCCGGTCGAGCAGATGAACCAGCGCTTCCCCATCTCCACCCGGACCATCACCGAGAAGGCGGGCCCCGACGAGGGGATCCCGGGGATCTCGCAGGGAGCCGTCCAGGCCATCGAGCGGGCGGCGCTCAAGTCCGTCTTCCTCAGGGAGCCCCCGCGCGGCCAGCGGGTGAACACCCGGGCCTGACGCTCGCTTTTTCACGGCCCGGGAAAGCCGCCGCGCCGCTCTGGCCATCCGGAGCGGCGCTTGCTTTTTCCGGCTGGCCTCACCCCGCCAACCGCTCCACCAGCCCGG
>JBBTDR010000523.1:0-5793 GCA_038042665.1 Nitrospinota bacterium | reverse complement strand
CCCCCTGGTCGTCGTTTGCCCGGGAGGGAAATGGCCCCCCAAGCGGTGGGGCGAGCGGCGCTTCGCCGAGGCCGTGGACCTGCTCCAGCGGCGCGGGTGGCGGGCGGCCCTCGCCGCGGGCCCCGGCGAGAAGGACATGCTCGACGCCCTGCGGGGCGCCTGCGCGGCCCCCCCCGCCGCCATCTGGCCCCCCCCTCCCATCGGGACCCTCGCCGCCCTCCTCGAGAAGGCCGACGTCTTCCTCGGCAACGACAGCGGCCCCATGCACATCGCGGCGGCGGTCGGCACCCCCGTGGTCGCCCTCTTCGGCCCCACCGCGCCCGCGAGGACCGGCCCGCGCGGGAGCCCCTTCATCCCCCTCTACGCGGCCCTGGAGTGCAGCCCCTGCCCGCTCTACTTCACCCCCACCCGCTGCCAGCGGGGCCACAACTACTGCATGGACGGCTTCCGGCCCGCCGACGTGGCGGCCGCGGTCGAGCTCTCCATCGAGCGGCGCCGCCCCCCCCGGCGCGCCCGGCGTCCCGCCGGCTGAACCGGCTAGGCGCGGAAAAGCCTCCCTCGTCTCCGGCGCCCCAGCAGAAGCAGGAACATCACATCCTTGCCGCGGGCCGCGGGCCCAAAGAAGGAGACGACATCGTCGTCATAGAAGGTGAGGCCGCTCGCGCCGAAGCCCATCCCCTCGGCCGCCAGGTAGAGCCTCCCGCCCATGAGGGCCGCCTCCAGCTGGGCGGCCCGGTAGCCCCGCCCCCCCAGGCCGGCGAGGACGCGCTCCAGGTCGCTCAGGAAATAAACGTTCACCGCGGCCTCCGCCGCGAGCGCCTGGCCCAGGCCCAAGCCGCCCGCCCAGGCGCGGAGATCTCCCCCCCGGAGCAACCGCAGCCGCTCCCCGGCGCGGTCCAAGAGATAGGCCCCCGGCGGGAGGCCATCCACCGCGTGGACGATGAGGAACATCTCATTGAGGGCCGGGGCCCCGGCGGGCAGGAAGTCGGCCTGAAGGGCGCCGGCCGCCGCCCGGAGGGCCGCCGAAAGCTCCTCGAACCGGATGGGCTGCTCACGATCGAAGCGCCGGACCGACCCCCGGCGCAGGATCGTCTGGTCCACCGACGCGTGAGGAACCTCCTCCCGCCCGAGCGGGAACGCCTGTCCTCCCTCCAGGGGCGGCGAAAGAGGGCCACCCCCCGGCGCCCGGGCGCTCTCCCGCCAGGCGATCGCTTCCCGGGGCCCGGAAAACGAGGTGGCGGCGTGGACCTCCTCGATCAGGGGATAGTCCACCCGGCTCGCCGAGAGAGGCGTCGTGCGGCAGGCGATGGGGAGGACGGCGGGAGCCTCCTCCGGCCGCTCCCGCGGGCGCCCCAGCTCCACCCAGCCGAGGGCGGCCTCCTGCGCCGGGTCGACGCCCAGCAGCCCGTTCACCGCGGCGTCCGCGAAACCCAGCACCGTCCGGGCCGGCACCCCCAGCGCCGCGGCGGCGGCGAGGAGGTTGGCCAGCATGGTCCCGCTGTCCCAGTAGCAGTGGCGGTAGGCCCGGGCCCGGTATTTCCAGGCGTTGCGCCAATAGGTGCTTGTAAAGACGAAATACGCTGGCGGCGAGGAGGCCTCCCCCGCCGCCCGGGCGAGGACGGCGCGGAAATCCCCCCCGCGGAGCCGCCGCGCCGCGTAGTCGTGCGCCCCGAGATGGTACACCCCCGGGGAGAGTCCTCCTCCCCCGCCCGGCACCGCGCCGCAGACGAGATACACCTCGATGTGGTAGAGCGCCCCCGTGCAGGCCGCCGCCCGGAAATAGTGAGCTCCTCCTCCCGCCTCGATCTTCTTCGTGACGCCCGCCGTGAGGAAAAAGAGGCGGGCGAGCGTCTCCAGGCGGGGCGAGAACCCCTCCGGGCGCCCCTCGCCCGCCGAAGCCAGGCAAGCGAGAACGGGGGCCTCCGCCCGGGGAGGCTCGGGGGGGAGGGAGATGGGCTCGACGTCCTCATACACCTTGAAGGGCAAGGGCTGATTCGGCCAATCGAGGTCATGCGGATCCGCCGTGACGCTCGCGTAGGAATGCTTGGTGCGCTCGTGGTAACGGCGGGCCAGCCGCCCGGCATCCGTCTCCATGCGCTTACCTTCCGAGGCGGCATTCGCGAAGTTTTTCTCTCCCCCAGCCGGACTGAACCCTTGGGCGGCGAGGGGCAAGGGGATCCCCGCTTTCCCCATCGTGCGGTGAGGTTCGAAAGCTCCACCTTCAGGTCTTGCTCAGCATCTTCTCAATTTCCCTCTTGAGCCCTGGCGGGTCACGCTCCACCACGTTCCAGACGACCTCGGTGTCAATCCCGAAATAGTCGTGCACGAGGACGTGACGCATGCCGATGATCTTGGGCCAGGGAACCTCCAGGGCGAGGCCGCGCACCTCCTCGGGCAGCGCCCGTGCCGCCTCGCCGATGATCTGGAGGTGCCGGACGACCCAGTTCTGGATGAGCTCATCCCGCTCGAAGGCCTCCCGCCCGCGCGCGGTGTAGCGCTCGACGCAGGCGATGGCCTCAAGGATGTCCTCCAACCGCTCGCGCGGCGCCCTCACAGGGGGAGGGCCTCGCGCAGGACCCGCTCCCGGATGCGGGCCTTGAGGCCGCGCTCGGTCACGACGTCCACATCACGGCCGAGCAGCGCGCGAAGCTCCATGAGAAGGCCGCCCATGTCGAGGAGGCTGCGGCCCGGCTCCATCTCGACGAGAAAGTCCACGTCGCTCGCCTCGTCCGCCTCCCCGCGCGCGGCGGAGCCGAACACCCGCACCTTCCGCGCTCCGTGCCGGGCGGCGACCCGGAGGATCTCCTCCCGCCTAGCCTCCAAAAGCTCCCCGAGCGCCATCGTTCAATCCCCCCTTTCCACCGGATACCTCCCCAGGATCGGCCAACCGGCTAAATATCGTCAACTTGGGCAAACCTCTCCTAGCCACTTCGATTCTGCCCTATGTTTGAAGAAAGATCTTCGAAGATCTTTCTCAGCTGAAGGTTTCATGTTCGAGATCTTCAACTGCAATTTCCAACGTGTAAGTTCGAAGTTGGAACACGTGAGCTCTCATGATGATCTACTCAATGGTTATATAAGGCATTTTCCCCCATTGCATGTCACTTTTTTTTCTTGCGTTCCCTTTCCAGGCGGGAATATATTTCAACTACCCGCCGCCGCCGCGGTCCTCGGCCGCCGCTGACCGGAAGAGCCAAAAGGGGATCGGCCATGTCCAACGATTCTCATTACGGCCTGACCAGGATGGATGAAGTGCGGGCGAGGGTGATCGAGGCGATCAAATCATTCTCAAAGCTACCCGAATTAGAAAGGGGGAAAATTCTCCAAAAGCTGGACAAGCAATGCAATGAAGAACGTAATGGATTTAGCCTGGGGAAAATGCCCAGTGCTATTCTTCAAAAAATTTCATGCATTGAGGCAACCGTTCATATTCTCCGTATTCTGAAATCCATCTCTCCCAGAGTAGAAAAGGTCGTGGTGTTGCGGTATGGCCTAGACGGGAACCCTGACAGGACCCTTGAAGAAATAGGACGAAAGATGGGCGTCTCGAGGCAGCGCATATGTCAGATTGAATCAAAGGCGCTCGATCTGATTTATAAACGTCTCCCCCCATTTGTCCAAGCGATTTCATCGGAATCAAAAAATTTGGTCCGCTCATTGCTGCGGTATGCGGCAACAACCTGTCCATTGGGTTTCGACGAACGCTAATGGTCGGTGGATTTCCTATTAGACCCTGAATGATAACCTCCCCGCCCCGATCTGGCCCGCCGCGCCGCCGCGTGCTACCGTGACCGGGATGGACGCCTCATCCTCCCTCCAGGAAGGCACCGACTTCGCCGTCGTCCTCGTGCGCCCCCAGGGGTCGGGCAACATCGGCGCCATCGCCCGCTCGATGGCCCACTTCGGCCTCGGGCGCCTCCGCCTGGTCGCCCCCCACGGCGACGCCGCGGGCCTCGAGGCCCGCCAGATGGCCATGACGGCCCAGGGTCTCCTCGCCCGGGCCGAGCACCACCCCACCCTGCGCGAGGCGACCCGGGATTGCGGCTGGCTCGTGGCCACCTCCCGCCGGATCGGCCAGAACCGCCTCCCCACCCTCGAGCCCCGGGAGGGAGCCCCCCTCCTCCTCCGCCGGGCGGCCGGGACCCGGGTGGCCCTCGTCTTCGGCCCCGAGGACAAGGGCCTGCGCACGGAGGAGATGGACCTCTGCCAGGAGCGCCTCTACATCCCCGCCCTGCCGGGGGCGGACTCCCTCAACCTGGCCCAGGCCGCCCTGCTGGTGTTCTGGGAGCTCTACCGGGCGAAGCTCCGCCTCGTGGAGGCGCCGGGCGCGGAGCCCGCCCCGCCGGAGGAGAACGACATCCCCTCCCGGGAGGAGGTGGAGGGCCTCGTCGATCATCTCCTCGCCACCCTGGGGGAGATCGGCTTCCTCCACTACGAACCCGCCCAGATCGCCCGCACCTTCCGCCGGATGATCGACCGGGGCCGCCCCAGCCGGCGGGAGGTGCGGATGCTGCGCGGCGCCCTCCGCCAGCTTGGCTGGCGGCTGGGCCGCCCGGCGGATCAGGACAAAGGATGAGGCCCGGGGACTTCGACTACGACCTCCCGCCCGGGGCCATCGCCCGCTACCCCGCCCCCCGGCGGGAGGACGCCCGCCTCCTGGTCCTCCCGAGGACGGAGGGCCCCCTGGAGCACCGCGCCATCCGCGAGCTGCCCCGGCTCCTGCGGCCCGGCGACCTCCTCGTCCTGAACGACACCCGGGTCATGCCCTGGCGCCTCGAGGGCCGGAGGGCCAGCGGAGGGAAGGTGGAGGCCCTGCTCATCGAGCGCGAGAGGGAGGGCGCGTTCCGGGCCCTGGTCTCGGCGAACCGCCCCCTGGCCGGGGGGGAGCGCATCCTCTTCCCCGAGGGACGGGAGGCCCGCTTGGGCCCGCCGGGGCGGGAGCGGAGCCTGACCTTCACGGACCCCGAGGGAGTGGAGGAGTGGATCGAGCGCCGGGGCGGGATGCCCATCCCCCCTTACCTGGGCCGGCCCGCCGAGGCCCTCGACCGGGAGCGCTACCAGACGGTGTACGCCCGGGCGCCGGGGGCGGCGGCGGCCCCGACGGCGGGCCTCCACCTGAGCGAGGGGCTCCTGGAGGAACTGGCCGCCGCGGGGGTGGGGCGGGCCTCCCTCACCCTCCACGTGGGGCCGGGCACCTTCCGCCCGGTGAAGGCCGCGCGCATCGAGGACCACGAGCTCGAGGCCGAGGCCTGCGCCATCCCGCCCGAGACCGCCGGGCGGATCGCGGAGGCCCGGGCCCGGGGCGGGCGGGTGGTGGCGGTGGGGACCACGGTGGTCCGCACCCTCGAATGGGCCGCGATGGAAGCCGAGAGAGGAGGAGGAGGGGCGCTCCTGCGGGAGGGTTCGGGGCGGACCGCCCTGTTCATCCGGCCGGGCCACCGCTTCCGGGTGGTGGATGCCCTGCTCACGAACTTCCACCTGCCCCGCTCCACCCTGCTGATGCTGGTGAGCGCCTTCGCGGGGCGGGAGCGGGTGCTCGCCGCCTACGGGGAGGCCGCCCGGGCGGGCTACCGCTTCTACAGCTACGGGGACGCGATGCTGATCGGCTGAGGGCGGGGCGCCGCCCCCAAGGGGGGATGATTCCGCTTTCCCGTTGATTTATAAGTGGTTCAGTAGAAGCGGATGGGGGCGCCGTTGACCGCTTCCTTGAAGTGCTTGCCCGCCTTGAAGCGCACCACCTTGCGGGCGGTGATGGGGGCCTCCTGGCCCGTCTTGGGGTTGCGGCCCACGCGG
>JBBTDR010000522.1:0-3516 GCA_038042665.1 Nitrospinota bacterium | reverse complement strand
CTCGGCGTAGATGTGCTTGATCGTCTCGGGGAGGACGTTCTTCCGGCCCCAGGAGGCGTACTTCTTCGTGTCCACCGCCTTCTGGATCTCGGCCAGCTTCTTGCCCTGGGCCATGAGAGCCTTGACCTGGCCCCGGATGTCGCTGAAGTAGGCGTCCAGGGCGTCAATCGCCTTCCGCACGTTCTCCTTGCCCTGGACCACCGGGCCGTGGCCGGGCACGAGGGCCTCGACCTCCCAGGTGCGGAGCGTGGCGAGGATCTTCTGCCAGTTGGCGGTGTCCCCGTCGGTGATGGTGGGGTGGTTCTCCACGAAGAGGAGATCGGTGGAGAAGAGCACCTTCTCCTTCGGAAGGTAGGCCACTGTGTCGCCGACGGTGTGCCCCTTGCCCATGAGAATCATGTGAACCTGATGGCTCCCCAGGTCGAGGACGGCGCGGTCCTTGAAGCTGACGTGGGGATAGACGAGGCGGCCCCCCGCCTTCTCGAGGCGCTCCTTGTAGCGCTTGGGGCCCTTCTCGACGAGGTCCTTGTGCATGGCCTCCGAGCCGACGATGATGGCCCCCATGTCCTCGAACTGGCCGTTGCAGCCGATGTCGTCCCCCGCGGCGTGGCCGTTGCCCAGGAACCGGACGGGCTTGCCCTGGCCCTCCTTCTGGATCAGGGCGGTGAGCTGTTTGTAGGTCTTATCGAGGTCGCAGTTGTAGACGAAGATCCCCCGGCTCCCCACCACGACGCCGTTGTTCACATCGGCGCCCGGCGAGTCGTAGGCGAACACCCCCTCGGCGAGCTTGACCGTCACCCCCGCCTTCTCCTGGGCCCACGCCCCCGCCGCCGCGATGCAACCAGCGAGAACCGCCGCGAGCCCGCACACTCCCCACCTGCGCATGGCCGACCTCCTTTGGGGCAAGGGCGCAAGGCCCCCTCCCGCGAGGGATGCATATCCGACCCATCCGTCTCATTTGAAGCAATGCCGCCACGATATCAAAGGATGGCGGGTGGGGCAAAAAACTGTTGGAGCGGGGAGGTGGGTGGAAGGAGGTCATTCCGAGCGAAGCGAGGAATCTTCGCACGCGGCCACGCCTGAAGTCCCTTCGCGGAGCCTGTCCTGAGCAACGCGAAGGGCTCAGGGTGACATCAAAACCGTTCGGGGGGGGACAGGTATCCCCGTCGCCGGTGCGCTCATCCCCCTCACTTCCTCCCCGGCACCGCGCAAAACCCCTGCGCTTCTATCCGGAAGGCGTTGTTGAACTTGGAGCGGAAATTCTCCATCGCGGCGGCGGCGGCCAGCTCCACCAGCTCGTCCTCGGTGAACTGGGCCCGGGCGCGGGCGAAGCAGGCGTCGTCGAGGTCGAGGTCCGTCCGCGTCATGCGCTCGGCGAAGTCCAGCGCCGCGCGCTCGCGGGGGGTGAAGCGGGGGTCCTCCGCCCAGCCGGCCGCCCCCTCCAGCTTCTCCCAGGGGAGCCCCTCTTTCATCCCACGGGATGAATTGATGTCCACTCAGAAGGGGCACCCGTTGAGCTGGGCCACCCGCACGCACACGAGCGCCTTGAGGGCCACGCTCAGCAGCCCCGAGGCGTTGATGCCCTCCTGGAGCTGGTTGATGCCGCGCATGATGGTGGGCCGCCGCCCGTAGATGCGCGAGGTGTTGAAGACGAAGCCGTGCTCCTTCTCCTGGGCCGCGAAGAGCTCCCGCGCGAGCGGGTCCTGGGCGGGCAGGGGGACTTCGGGGATGCGGGGCATGGAATCACCTCCTGGAAGGGACAGCGCCTGTCCGGCTTTCATTTCCGATGTGGCTCATGACTGCCTTTCCCTCAACCTCACGATATTAAACGCGGCCACCTGGCGGGCGAGCCCCTTCAGGTGCAATTCGCCCACCCCTTCGGACTCCACCAGGCTCTCGACCTTGGCGAGCGTCCGCTGGTTGGTCAGGACCTGGCCGCCCTTGGCCTCCGAGGAGAGCCGGGCGGCCAGGTTCGTCACGTTGCCGATGGCCGCGTAGTCCATCCGCCCCTCGAAGCCGACGGTGCCCAGGGTCGCGTAGCCGGCGGCCAGGCCCACCCCCAGGTCCAGCTCGTAGCCCCTCCTGAGCCATCCCGGGCGGAGCCCCCGGACGCAGTCCTGCATCTCCAGGGCCATGCGGACCGCCCGCTCCGTGTGGTCCTCCTGGGGGATGGGGTCGTTGAAGAAAACCATGATGCCGTCCCCCGCGAACCGCTCGATCGTCCCCTCGAACTTGAAGATGAGCTTGCCCATCTCCGCGTGGTACTCCCGCAGGAACTGGATGACCTCCTCGGGCTCGGCGCTGTCCGAGAAGCCCGTGAAGCCCCGCAGGTCCATGAACACCACCGTCACCTCGCACCGCCGGATGCGGGAGGGATCGTCGCCCTCGCTCTTCAGGACCGCCTCGGCGATCTGGGGGGAGAGGTAGCGCTTCATCCGGTTCACGCGCTCGACCTCCTCCACCTCCCGCCGGACCTTGTCCGCCAGCGCCTCCTGGAGGGCCGCGCTCATCTTGTTGAACTCCTCCGCGAGGTCTTGGATCTCGTCCCCGGTCTTCAGGTCGAGCCGGTAGCCAAAGTCGCCCGCCCCGATGCGCCCCACGCCCTCCCGCAGCCTCCCGAGGGGGCGGACCACCCGCCGCGCCACGAACACGCTCGCCAGGAGCGCCGTCCCGACCCCCACCAGGAGCAGGCCCGAGGTCCGGAGGAGCGAGGCGTAGAGCCTCTCGTACGCCTCCTCCACCGGCTGCTCGATGACGACGGCCCAGTCCAGCCCCGGGATGAGGACATGGGAGGCGAACACCTTCTTCCCCGCGAGGTTCAAGGCCACCAGACCCCTCGCCTCCCCCAGGGGCGGGGCCTCCTGCGCGAACGCTCCCCTCACCTGGGCGAGGGCGGCGAGGTTGCGCCGCTGGAGGACGAGGCTGATGTCCGGATGGGCGATCAGGTCGCCCGCCCGGGTGACCGCGTAGGCGTAGCCGGCCCTCCCGAGCCGGACGCCCGAGATCACGTCCCAGATGTACTTGAGGTTCACCTCGGCCTGGAGGACGCCGATGACGTCGCCCGCGAACCGCTCGATGGGGATGGCGATGATCATGTAGGGCTCGGAGCCCCGAGCGAAGTAGACCGGGCCGAAGTAGGACTTCCCCCCCTTGGCCTGCTGGAAGGCCGGCGACCCCGACAGGTCGCGGCGCTCGCCGGCGGGGATCGTCCGCAGGCGGGAGACCTGCACCCGCGTGAGCCCCGCCTCGTCCAGCGCCAGCGCGTCCGTGACGGGAGGGGCGACCAGGAGGAGCTTCCGGAGCTCGAACTGGAACTCGGGGGAGATCCCCTTGACGACGATCTCCCGGCTCTTGGCGGCCCCGCGCATCGTCCGCTCGATCTCGCGGACGAACTGCTCGATCTTGAAGGCCGCCCCGGCCGCGATTTCCTTCTGCAAAAGCGCGATCTGGCCCTGGTTCTCGAAATACCGGAAGCCGATCTCCACCAAGCCGCACGCGATGAGCCCCCCGCTGACC
>JBBTDR010000521.1:0-1586 GCA_038042665.1 Nitrospinota bacterium | reverse complement strand
ACAACCATGGGGGACGGAACCACCTCAAATCTCAACTAAGATTGGGACACTCTCCACATCACCCCTAACCACTTCGGCTATATGTTCCTCATCTAGTCTCTCCTTTGGGCATGGGCATTTGAGCCGTACACCCCAATGTTTTTCCTCAGCAACTCCAAGAACTTTTTTGCAGGTCGCGCAATAAGCAACCATTTCAGTTGATACACAAAAAATCCGCTTCTTAATCTTTCCCCAACGATTCTTGTCGTTAGTCATGTCCTTCCGTCTCACGCGGGTTTGGCCCCCACCACCCCCCGGATCACCACCGCCTGATTTCTTTCCTCATCCCTCGCACCGAACACGAGCGTCACGGTCTTGTGCTTTTGCACGAGCCTCTTCACTTCCGCCAGGGCGCTCCGGGCGGGCTCTTGCTGGAGCTCCGCCTGGTAGCGGCGCTGGAACTCCGTCCACTTCGCGGGGTCGTGGGCGAACCATTGGCGGAGCGCCGTCGAGGGGGCGATGTCGCGGAGCCAGAGATCGATCCGGGCGCTGTCCTTCGAGACGCCGCGCGGCCAGACCCGGTCCACGAGGACCCTCAGGCCGTCCCCGGGGGCGGAGGGGTCGTAGGCGCGCTTTAAACGGATCGCCGACATCACCGATTCACCAAAATGTAGGGGCGAGGCATGCCTCGCCCCCACGGATTCTTCCGCGCCATTCCTCCGCAGGGGCGCACGGCCGTGCGCCCCTGCACATTCAACCGGGCCACCCTCCGCAGGGGCGGGTTTCAAACCCGCCCCTACGGGCATCCCTGGCCTGCGGAGCCCCCCCCTACCCCACCATCGCCTTGTCGAGCTCGCGGATGCGCTTGACCAGGGTGGGGAGCATCTTCACGGCGATCTCGGGGTAGTCCTTGAGGAGGCGCTTGAAGTCCCACTGGGGCATCACGTAGCAGGTGGCGGGCTGGAGGCTGCGCACGCTGGCCGAGCGGGGGCTGTTGTCGAGGATCATCATCTCGCCGAACATCTCGCCGGGGCCCAGGAGGGCGAGGCTCTTCTCCCGGCCCGCGCGGGAGGTGCCGTACACCTCCACCCAGCCCTCGACGACGAAGAAGAGGCCCAGGCCCGTCGTGCCCTCCCGGCAGAGGACCTCGCCGGCCGCGTAGCGGCGCTCGACGCACAGGGCGCTGATCTTCTTGAGGAGGCGCTGGGGAAACCCCTCGAACAGCCGGATCCGGGACACGCACTCGAGCTTGTTCACCGCATCCTCCTTCCCCAGGCCTCCCTTGGGGTCCGCGCGGGCCCGCCACGGCCGCGCGCGATGGCCCGCAGGGGCTCTCCACGGAACGCCCCTGCGCGATCCCTCCGGAACCCCTCCCCGGTGGCCCGCCTATCTTTTGGCCAGGCCCATCGCGATGGCGAAAAGGAAGAGACTCTGGCCGATGGCCAGCCACCCTCCTCCCGTCGCTCGGAGGAACACCTGCCCGGGCGTGAAGTGCACAAGGATCCCGATGACCGTGACGACCACCCCCACCCACACCGCCGGCACCACGACTTTTGCGAGATTCTCCATCGGCCGCTTCCCTCCCTTGGAGCGCTCAGAGGGCCGGG
>JBBTDR010000520.1:0-13630 GCA_038042665.1 Nitrospinota bacterium | reverse complement strand
ACCCTCTCCTCCCCCGCGAGCCAGGGCCCGAGCCGGGGGGCCGCGCCGCGCATCTGCGCCTCCCCGCTGGGGAGGAGCCCCACGTCGGTGCGGCCGAAGAGGCGGCCCTCCGCCGAGCCCTCCGCCGCGCCGTGGCGCACGAGGAGGAGCCGGGCCGGGCGGGCCTCCTTGCCGGGGAGGGAGACGGCGGGGTCGCCGCGCTCCGCCGTCACGGTCCGCTCAGGCGCATGGGTGGGGGGCAAGGGAGGGGGGGAACCTAATCCTTGACGGCCACCGAGATGTCCCGGATGCCCGCCGAGAAGCTGGCGCCCATGACCTGGATGACGAAGCCGTAGTCCAGGCGCTTGTCCGCCCGGATGGTGAGGGGATGGGGGCCGGGCTTGCGCGCCTCGGCCTTGAGCCGGCCCTCGAGATCCTCGAGCGTGACCGGGTCGCCATTGACGCGGATGCGCTTCTCCACGCCGACCTCGACGAGGATTTCCTTCCTCTCCTTGCTCTCCACGCCGCCCTTCGCCTCGGGCAGCTCGAGGTCCAGCTGCCGGGTGGTGTCCACGAAAGAGCTGGTGATCATGAAGAAGATGAGCAGCAAGAAGATCAAATCCGCCATCGAGGTGAGCTGGAGGGCGAAATCCTCCTCCCGCTTCGGGTCAAAGCGCATCTACTCCCTCTCCTCCGAGAGACGATCCGCAGGGGAGCCCGCCCTCCCCTCCCGCCGGAGCCGCACCGGGGCCTCCGGCCCGGCCCCCGGCTCCAGACGGCCTTCCTTGAACATGCCCGGGACGTTGGCGAGCGCATCCAGCAGCTCGATGGCGATGGTCTCCATCTCGAAGAGGAACCGATCGGCGCGGGAGCGGAAGTAGTGATAGGCCGCCAGGGCGGGGATGCCCACCGCCAGGCCCGCGACGGTGGTGATCAAGGCCTCGGAGATTCCCGCCGCCACCAGCGCGGGGGTCACGCGCTCGGCCTGGCTGATGGCCTCGAAGGCGCTCAGCATGCCCGTCACCGTGCCGAAGAAGCCCAGCATGGGGGCGATGTTCGCGATGACGCCGAGCCCGCGCAGGCCGCGCGAGAGGGTGGTGAACTCATGCTGCCCGGAGCCGATGATGGCCCGCTCCATCTCGTCCATCCCCAGGTGGCGCCGCGCCAGCCCGGCGCGCAGGATCCGGGCCAGGGGGACCTCGAAGCGCTCGCAGAGGCGGCTGGCTTCCTCCAGGTCCCCCCGGCGCCAGAAGCGGGTGCTCGCGTGGACGAGCTCGTCGGGGATGATTTTCGCCCGCCGCAGGGCGAACATCCGCTCGAACACCAGCGCCAGCCCAAGGACGGAGCAGAGCCCGATCGGAACCATCGTGGGCCCGCCCTTCACCAGGAATTCCCAAGCCGCCGAAGTAAAGCCCAGGGAGGAAGCCCCCTTCGGGCCGGCCGTTTGAGCCGCCTGGGCGGCCCACGCCGCCCCGGCGGCGAGGAGAACCCCCGCCCCGGCCAGCCACCCGCCCGCGCTCCTCGCTCTCACGTCGCCCTTCCTCCCATCAGGCCGCGCCGGCGGAGGCGGCCCGCAGCCGCTCGGCCCCAAGCTCCATGCGGATGGACTCCCCGAACACCTCCCCGCAGAGGGGGAGCAGCCCCTCGGCCACCTGCCCGAGCGGGGGAGCCTCGCCCAGCAGGCGCTCCAGCGAGGTCACCCTGGCCCCGGCCTCGCCGCAGGGGTGAATCATCTCGAAAAAGCGCAAATCCGTCGAGACGTTGAACGCCACTCCGTGCATGGTGATCCAGCGCCGCGCCCCGACCCCGAGGGAGAGGATCTTCCCGTCCCCCACCCAGAGGCCCGGCTGGCCCGGGCGCCGCCCGGCCTCGAGGCCCAGCCCCTTCAGGTAGCGGACGAAGACCTCCTCCAGCCTGCGGCAGTGGCGGTGGACGTCCCGGTCCCCCCGGGCGAGGTCGCACAGGGCGTAGAGCATGAGCTGGCCCGGGCCGTGGTAGGTGACCTCGCCCCCCCGGTTCGTCCGGACGACGGGAACCTCGGCCCCGTCCCAGGGCGTCCGGGTGCGGAGGACGTTCGCCTCCGTCCCCCCCTGCCCCAGGGTGAACACGGGCTCATGATCGAGGAAGAGGAGCACGTCCTCGGCCAGGCGGCCCGAGGCGCGCTCCTCCCAGAGGCGGCGCTGGAGGTCCCATGCCTCCCCGAAGGGAACCCGGCCGAGGAAGCAGCCCCGCATGCGGGAAGTGGCCTCACTCAAGAAACACGGCCTCCGCCCCCACCAGCTCCCGGAGCTCGGAGGAGAGCGCCTCCGAGGGGGAAACGACGAATTCCTGCCCCGCCCGAACCAGCACCTCCCGCCCGGGGAAGCGGAGGGAGAAGAGCACGGGTACCTCGCCGGGGTGGCGGGCGAGCACCTCGCGCACGGCGGCGAGGCGGCCGTGGGAGCGCGCCTCCGCCCCCAGCCGGAGGACCATCCGCTGGGTGCGGTCCAGCTGGGCCTGGGAGAGGATCTCGGCCGTCCGCACCAGCACCTGCACCCCCTCCTCCGAGACCTCCGCCATCCCCTCGACGAGGACGGCCTCCTCGGCGTCGAGGAGGTGGTAGTGGGCCTCGAAGACGTCCGGGAACATGGTCATCTCGGCGGTGCCCTCGCGATCCTCCAGGACGAAAGTGGCCATCCGCCGCCCGCTCCGGGTGGTGCGGATGCGGGAGGAGCGGATGAGGCCCGCCATGCGCACCCGGTGGGTGCCCTCCAGCTCGGCGAGGCGGCTCGAGTCCATGTTGGTGAGCCGGCGGATGGCCGCGATGTGGTCGTTCAGGGGGTGGCCCGAGACGTAGAAGCCCAAAACCTCCTTCTCGAAGGCCAGGCGCTCGCGGGCGGGCCACTCGGGCACGTCCGGCAGGGCGGCGGCGAGGGGAACCGCCTCCTCGGGGGAGAAGAGGCTCGCCTGGCCCGTGGCCGCGGTGCGCTGCTCGCGCACGCCCGCCTCCAAGGCGGCGTCCAGCGCGGCGACGGCCTGGGCCCGCCCGGCCCCCAGGCTGTCGAAGGCGCAGGCCTTGATGAGGCTCTCCACCGCCCGGCGGTTGAGGTGGCGGTGCTCCACCCGGCGGCAGAAGTCCCCGAGGGAGCGGAAGGGCCCCTCCGCCGCCCGGCTGGCCAGGATGGCGTCCACCATCGCCTCGCCCACGTTCTTGACCGCGAGGAGGCCGAAGCGGATGGAGGCGCCCTCGACGGTGAAGTCCTTCGCGCTCGCGTTCACGTCGGGCGGCAGCACGGGGATGCCCATCTCCCGGCACTCGGCGATGTCCTTGATGACCTTGTCGGCGTTGTCGCGGTCGCAGGTGAGGAGCGCCGCCATGAACTCGTGGGGGTGGTGGGCCTTGAGGTAGGCCGTGCGGTAGGCGATGAGGGCGTAGGCCGCGCTGTGGCTCTTGTTGAAGCCGTAGCCCGCGAACTGCTGGATCTGGTCCCACAGCGCCTCGGCCTTGCGGCGGTCGTGGCCCTTGGCGGACGCCCCCTCGACGAAGTCGCGCTTCTGCTCGGCCATGAGCTGGGGGCTCTTCTTCCCCATGGCCTTGCGGAGCACGTCCGCGCGCCCGGGGGAGAAGCCCGAGAGGACGTTCGCGATCTGCATGACCTGCTCCTGGTACACCATGACGCCGTAGGTGCTCTCCAGGATGGGCTTGAGCTCCTTGAAGAAGTAGTCGATCGGGGCGCGGCCGTGCTTGCGGTTGATGAAGGCGTCCACCATGCCGCTGTTCAGGGGGCCCGGCCGGTAGAGGGCCACCATGGCGATGAGGTCCTCGAAGGTCGAGGGGGCGAGCTTGCGCAGGTATTCGCGGATGCCCCGGCTCTCCAGCTGGAAGATGCCCGTGGTGCGCCCCCCGGAGAGGGGCTTGTAGCTGGCCGCGTCGTCGAGCGGGAGGGTGTCGAGGTCGAGATCAACGCCCTTGAGCCGCACGAGGTCCACCGCCCGCTTGAGGGCGGTGAGGGTCTTGAGGCCCAGGAAATCCATCTTGAGGAGGCCCAGCCGCTCGACGTCCTTCATGTCGAACTGGGTCATGACCTCGCCGCCGGACCCCTTGTAGAGCGGCACGAAGCCGGTGAGCTTGGAGGGCGCGATCACCACCCCCGCGGCGTGGGTGCCCGCGTGGCGGATGTTCCCCTCGAGCTTGCGGGCGGTCTCCATGAGCCGCCCCACGGCCGGGTCGCGGCTCACGGCCTCCTGGAGCCGGGGCTCCTTCTGGAGGGCGTCCGCCAGGGTGATCTTGAGCTCGTTCGGGACGAGCTTGGCGATGCGGTCCACCTCGCCGTAGGGCATGTCCATCACCCGGCCCACGTCGCGGAGCACCCCCTTGGCCAGCATGCTGCCGAAGGTGATGATCTGGGAGACGTTGTCCCGCCCGTACTTCTCCTGCACGTAGCGGATGACCTCGTCGCGCCGGTCCATGCAGAAGTCGATGTCGATGTCGGGCGGGCTCACCCGCTCGGGGTTGAGGAAGCGCTCGAAGAGGAGGGAGTACTTGAGCGGGTCGATGCCCGTGATCCCCAGGGCGAAGGCGGCCAGGCTGCCCGCCGCCGAGCCCCGCCCCGGCCCCACGGGGATGCCGCTCTCGCGCGCGTGGCGGATGAAGTCCGAGACGACGAGGAAGTAGCCCTCGTAGCCCTGGCGGTTGATGACGCCGAGTTCCATCGCGAGCCGCTCGCGGTAGCGCCCGGCGTCCGCGCCCTGGATGCCCAGCTGCCCGAGGCGCCGATCGAGGCCCTCCTCGGCCAGCCGGCGGAGGTAGGTCTTGCGGTCCACCCCCTCGGGGGTGGGGAAGTCGGGGTAGTGGTTCCCGCCGAATTCGAAGGCGAACTGGCAGCGCTCGGCGATGGCCAGGGTGCTCTGGAGGGCCTCGGGCACCTCGCGGAAGAGGCGGCCCATCTCCCCGGCGTCCTTCAGGTAGAACTCCGGGCTCTTGATCTGGAGACGGCCCGCGTCGGTCAGGGTCTTGCCAGTCTGTATGCAGATGAGGACTTCCTGGACGGCGTGGTCCCCCTTGTCCAGGTAGTGGACGTCGTTCGTGGCCACGAGGGGGAGGTCCAGCTCCCGGGCGAGGGAGATGGCCTCGGGGATGAGCCGCCGGTCCTCCTCCATCCCGTGGTCCTGGAGCTCGAGGTAGTAGCGGCCCGGGAAGAGCTCCTTGTAGAAGGAGGCGGCCTCGCGGGCGGCGGCGCGGTCGCCGCGCAGGAGGGCCTCGTTCACCTCCCCCTTGAGGCAGGCCGAGGTGCAGATGAGGCCCTCGGCGTGCCGGGCGAGGAGCTCGCGGTCCAGCCGCGGGTAGTAGTACATCCCCTCGGTGAAGCCCGCCGTCACGAGCTCGCAGAGGTTGTGGTAGCCCTGGGCGTTCTCGGCGAGGAGGACCATGTGCCAGGCGCGCGAGCCCGAGGCGCCGCCGCCCCGGTCGTGGCGGCTCCCGTGGGCGACGTAGGCCTCGCAGCCGATGATGGGATTCACCCCGGCGCGCTTCGCCGCCTCGAAGAACTTCACCGCCCCGAACATGTTGCCGTGATCGGTCATGGCCACGGCGGGCATGCCGAGGACGGCCGCGCGCTCGACGAGCTCGTCGATGCGGGCCACCCCGTCGAGGAGGCTGTACTGGCTGTGGAGGTGGAGGTGGACGAACTTGGCCGCCATGAGGCTACTCCCACTCGATCGTGGCGGGCGGCTTGGAGGAGACATCGTACACCACGCGGTTGATCCCGCGCACTTCGTTGATGATGCGGTTCGAGGCCTCGGCCAGCAGCTCGTGGGGGAGGTGGGCCCAGTCGGCCGTCATGCCGTCCTGGCTGGTGACGGCGCGCAGCGCCAGGGTGTTCTCATAGGTGCGGGCGTCCCCCATCACCCCCACCGTGCGGATCGGCAGGAGCACCGCGAAGGCCTGCCACACCTTGTCGTACCAGCCCCGGTCCCGGAGGAGCTGGATGAAGATGGCGTCGGCCTCGCGGAGCACCTTCAGCCGCTCCTCGGTCACCTCCCCCAGCACCCGCACCGCGAGGCCCGGGCCCGGGAAGGGATGGCGCCAGAGGATCTCCCGCGGGAGCCCCAGCTCGGCCCCCGCCTCGCGAACCTCGTCCTTGAAGAGCTCCCGCAGGGGCTCGACGAGCGAGAGCTCCATGCGCTCGGGGAGCCCGCCCACGTTGTGGTGGCTCTTGATGGTGGCCGAGGGACCCTTGAAGGAGACGCTCTCGATCACGTCCGGGTAGAGGGTGCCCTGGGCGAGGAACCTCACCCGCCCCAGCCTGCGGGCCTCCTTCTCGAAGACGCGGATGAAGGTCTCGCCGATCCGCTTGCGCTTGGCCTCGGGGTCGGTCACCCCGGCCAGCGCGGCCAGGAACTCGCGCCGGGCGTCCACGGGGACGAGGTTCATCTCCAACCGCCGTCCGAAGGTCTCGACGATCTCCCGCCCTTCATCCTTCCGCAGCAGGGCGTTGTCCACGAAGATGCAGGTGAGCTGGTCCCCCACCGCGCGGTGGATGAGGGTGGCGGCCACCGAGGAGTCCACCCCGCCCGAGAGGCCGCAGATGATGCGCTCCCCCCCCACCTGGGCGCGGATGCGGTCGGCCGCCTCGTCGATGAAGGAGCGCATGCTCCAGTCCCCCGAGCACCCGCACACTCCGAAGACGAAGTTGCGGAGGAACTCCCGCCCCCGCGGGGTGTGCGCCACCTCGGGGTGGAACTGGATGCCGTAGCGCCGGTTGTCCTCCGAGACCATCGCGGCCACGGGGGAGCCGTTCGAGCGGGCCAGGGGCCGGTAGCCGGGCGGAGGGGTCTCGATGGCGTCCCCGTGGCTCATCCACACCGTCTCGCGGCCCGATGAGCCCTCGAAGATGCCCACGGGGGAGTCCACCACGAGCTCGGCCCTGCCGTACTCGCGGCGGCGGACCGGGGCCACCCGCCCGCCGAGCAGGTGGGTCATCAGCTGCATGCCGTAGCAGATGCCGAGCACCGGCAGTTCGAGGCGGAGGAGTTCCGGGTCCACCGTCGGGGCGCCCTCCTCGTAGACGCTCGAGGGCCCGCCCGAGAGGACGAGCCCCTTCGCGCCCTCCTCCACCAGGCGGCGCCAGGGGGCGGTGCAGGGGTGGATCTCGCAGTAGACCCGCATCTCGCGGATGCGCCGCGCGATGAGCTGGGTGTACTGGGAGCCGAAATCGAGGATGAGGATCCGCTCGCGCATGCCGGCCGGTCAGCGGGTGAAGAATTCTTCGAAATAGACCGCGCTCACACGCCCCTGGACGACTTCCTTGGACAGCCGGTCCGTGAGCCCCGCCCTGGCCTGCTCGCGCTGCCTGGCGCTCGCCAAGTCCTGGGGGCCGAGCCGGCTGAAGTAGCTGAAGACGGCCTCCCGGATGGCAGACCGCTTGCCCGCGACCTCCCGCCTGGCCGCCTCGTTCGAGAGGCTCAGCGTCAGGGTCAGGTGGAGAAACACCGTCGGGCTCCTGTCCCCGCCGTTCCTCCGCCCCCCCTCCAGGGGGATGAAGAAGGGGTCCTCGAGCGCCACCTTGCCGGCCCCCGTCTCGTCCCCCTTCCCGCCGGGCGCGGTGGAAGGCTGCGCCGGACCCGCCTGCGGGGCCAGGGTCTCGATGGTCTCGCGCACGTCCTTGGGCGGGGCCGGGGGCTGGGCCGGGGGCTGCTCGCGCGGCGGCAGCACCCTCGCCTGCTCGACCGGCTTCGGCGCCTCCGCCCGGGGCCCGAGCCCCTGGCGGATGATGAATGCGAACGTCCAGCCGAGCCCCAGGATCAGGGAGAGGCCCACGGCCGGGACGCCATAGTAGAGGAGCAGCGGCGGGCGCTTCTCCTTGCGCCCCCGGAGCCCCATCCCCTCCGCGCCGGGTTCCTCAGCCGCCTTCTTGCCCTCCGGTTTCTTTTTTTCGGGCTCAACCAGCGGGGGGCGTTCCTTCGGCTTCTTCTCCGCCGGGATATCGACGAGCGGAACCCTGTCCTGGGCAAGCGGCTTTTCCGCCTCCGCCTCGGCGGCGGGTGGGGGGCCGCCCGCGAACAAGTCGTCCGCGACGTCGATCTCGGTGGATCGTCCGCCTGGGGTGGAAGCGCTTCTGGCCATCGTCCGTCCGATGCAGGGCGGGGCCCGGGCCGTCCCGCCGGGAAGGGGCTGCTACTCCCGCTGGTAGTTGGGCGCCTCGCGGGTGATGTAGACGTCGTGCACGTGGCTCTCGGCCAGCCCCGCGGAGGTGATGCGGACGAAGCGCGCGCGCTTGCGCAGCTCCTCGATGGTCGCGCACCCCGTGTAGCCCATCCCCGCGGCCAGGCCGCCCATGAGCTGGAAGACGGTGGCCGCCAGGGGGCCCTTGTAGGGGACCCGCCCCTCGACGCCCTCCGGCACCAGCTTGGTTTCGCTGAAGGAGCTCTCGAAGCCGTCCACGCTGTCCTGGAAATAGCGGTCGCGGGAGGAGCCGTTCTGCATCGAGCCGATCGAGCCCATCCCCCGGTAGAGCTTGTAGCTGCGGCCCTGGTAGAGGATCTTCTCGCCCGGGCTCTCCTCCACCCCGGCGAACAGGCTCCCGATCATGACGGCGTGGGCCCCCGCCGCGAGGGCCTTCACGATGTCGCCCGAGTACTTGATGCCCCCGTCCGAGACGATCTTCACCCCGTAGGGCTCGGCCGCGGCCGCGCAGTTGGCGACGGCGGTCAGCTGGGGCACCCCCACACCCGCCACCACCCGGGTGGTGCAGATGGAGCCCGGCCCGATGCCCACCTTGACGATGTCGGCCCCGGCCTTGATGAGGTCCACCGTCCCCTCGGCGGTGGCCACGTTGCCCGCGAGGATGAGGACGCCGGGGTAGAGCGACTTGATCGCCTCCACCGTCTTCAGCACGCGCTCGGAGTGGCCGTGGGCGCTGTCCACGACGAGGAGGTCGGCCTCGGACTCCACGAGGGCCTGCACCCGCTCGCGCATGTCGTCCCCCACCCCCACCGCCGCCGCCACCCGCAGCCTCCCCTGCTTGTCCTTCGCGGAGCGCGGGTAGCGGCGCACCTTCTCGACGTCCTTGAGGGTGATGAGCCCCTTGAGGTGGAATTCGTGGTCCACCACGAGGAGCTTCTCGATCCGGTGCTGGTGGAGGATGCCCTTGCTCTCCTCCAGGGTGGTCCCCACCGGCACGGTGATGAGGCCGGTCTTGGTCATGAGATCGGCGACGGGCCGATCCAGGTCCGTCTCGAAGCGCACGTCGCGGTTGGTCAGGATGCCGACCAGCCGCCCGCCCTCGGTGATGGGCACCCCCGAGATGCGGTAGGAGGCCATGAGGTCGAGCGCCTCCTTGATCTTCTGGCAGGGCCCCATGGTGATGGGCTGGGTGATCATGCCGCTCTCGGAGCGCTTCACCTTGTCCACCTCGGCCACCTGCCGCTCGATGGAGAGGTTGCGGTGGACGACCCCCATCCCCCCCTGCTGGGCCAGGGCGATGGCGAGGCTGGACTCGGTCACCGTGTCCATGGCCGCGCTGAAGAGAGGGATGCGCAGGTCCAGCTCCCCCGCCATCGTCACCGCGAGGTCCGCGTCCTTGGGGAGGACGCGCGAGCGCGCGGGCAGGAGCATCACGTCGTCGAAGGTGAGAGCGTCTTCCAGGGAGAGATTCAGCGCCATCGTGCGGGGCTACTCCGTTGTGGGGGTGAGGGGGCCATGCATCGGACGGGCGGCGGACCGCCGCCGGGAAGCGGCGGGCCCCAGATGCGCTTGCACGGGCAGGCGGCAGCTTCCGCGTGCCCCGGACGGGTGCAACCGGTTGAAATGGGCTTGGTTATCGGAAAGGAGAAACCCCACCACCCCTTCCTCCCAGGCCAAGGTATTCTCGGACCTCCGGCCCTTGGTGTCAAGCTGCCGGACGGCGGGAGCGCGCCGGAGGCCCCTCAGGAGCGCAGAAAGCGCCGCCGCACCGGCCCCGCCCCCAGCACCAGCATGAGGGGGCGCCCGTGCGGGCAGGTCCAGCTGCCGGGCGTGCGGTCCACCTCGGCCGCCAGGGCGGCCACCTCCTCGGGGTGGAGGGCCTGGGCCGCCTTCACCGCCCCCCGGCAGCTCATCCGGGCGATGATGCCGTCGATGAGGTCGGGGAAGCTCATGGGCTCCTCGCCCTCGGCGAGGCCCTCCACCACCCGGCGCACCGCCCCCGCCGGATCGCGCTCGGCGAGGAGGGCGGGCACCGTGCGGATGAGGTACTCCCCAGGCCCCGCGGGCTCGAGCTCGAAGCCCGAGCGATCGAGGGTGGCGCGGTGGGCCTCCAGGCGGATGGCCTCCTCGGGCCGCAGGCAGATGGGGGCCGGGACGAGGCAGGCCTGGGTCTCCACCTTCCCCTCCCGGAACTGGTCGCGGAAGCGGTTGTAGAGCACCCGCTCGTGGGCCGCGTGCTGGTCCAGGAACACCAGCCCCTGGGGCGAGGCGAAGAGGAGGAAGCACTCCTCCCACTGGCCCAGGTAGCGGCACTCGCCCAAGCGCACGGGCCGGGTGGGATGGGGGGGCTGGAGCACCCGCTCGAGCGGCCCCGGCAGGGCCGAGGCCGGGAAGACGGGCAGGTTCTTCGCCGCCACCCCAGGCGGAAGCCCGGGGGCCGGAGGGGCGGGCATCGCCTGGAACCCGGGCTCGGCCTCATAGACGAGGGACACCCCCTCCTCCTCCGGGGAGGCGTCCCCGGGCGCCCGGGACGGGATGTAGCCCCCTCCCCCGAGCAGCGCGGGCGGGCCGGGCCCGCCCCGCCAGGTCCGCGTCTCCCCCAGCCGCCCCGCCGGGATGGGAGGGGGCGGGCGGTGATAGGCGAGCCTCGGGCGCGGGGCCGGGGCGCCCAGCCGCCCAGCGAGCGCCTCCCGCACCAGGGCGTAGATGGCCGAGGCGCGGTGGAAGCGCACCTCCTCCTTGGCGGGGTGGACGTTCACGTCCACCTCCCCGGGCGGGAGGTCCAGGAACAGGACGAACAAGGGATGCCGCCCCGAGGGCAGGAAGCTCCGGTAGGCCTCGTAGATGGCCCGCGCCAGCAGGGGCTCGCGCACCGGGCGGCCGTTCACGAAGAGGTACTGCCCGCTCCGCCCCGAGCGTGTGAGGCTGGGGGCCCCCGCCCAGCCGCTCAGGCGTATCCCCTCGCCCTCCGCGTTCACTTCGAGGAGATGCGGGGCGGCCTCCTTCCCCAGCAAGGAAGCCGCGCGGGAGAGCCGCTCCTCCCCCGCCCGGAGGTCGAGGATCACCTTCCCCCCGTGCCGGAGGATGAAGGCCACCTCGGAGTGGGCCATGGCCGCCCGGCTCGCCACCTCCACGCAGCGGGCCAGCTCGGTCTCGGGCCGGCGGAGGAACTTCCGCCGGGCGGGGACGTTGAAGAAGAGCGAGCGGGCCTCGACGAGAGTGCCCTCCGGGGCCCCCATCTCCGTCACCCGCTGGACCCGGCCCCCCTCGATCGTGACCTCGGTGCCGAGGGCCTCCCCGGGCGGGCGGGTGAGCAGGGTCACCCGGCTCACCGCCGCGATGCTGGGCAGGGCCTCCCCCCGGAAGCCCAGGGTGGCCACCCGGTGGAGGTCCGCCTCGGAGGCGATCTTGCTCGTGGCGTGGCGCTCGAAGGCGAGGAGCGCGTCGTCGCGGCCCATGCCCGAGCCATCGTCCCGCACCCGGATGAGGCGGGCCCCTCCTCCCTCGAGCTCCACCTGGACCCGCCGGGCCCCGGCGTCGAGGCTGTTCTCCACCAGCTCCTTGAGGGCCGAGGCGGGCCGCTGGACCACCTCCCCGGCCGCGATCTGGTTGGCCAGGGCCTCGGGAAGGACGCGGATTCGGCTGGCCTGGGGCATGGGAACCTCCCGGGGTAACGAAGGACCCCCATGCTTACTCATCCCGCCGGGGCTGTCAAGCAAGACCACAAGATTTAGTGGTAGAGGGGATATGCAGCGGCCACATCGTGCGGCGGGAATCTTAATCGCCCGTGGCAAAATCCACCGCGCCAACCCCTTGCTCCTCGATCCGGCCTCTTGACAATCAGGCATACCTAGAACTAAATTTAGTTATGTCTAATTATTTAGTTAACGACCCTGGACTCTCTTTCTTGGTCGGGCGCTCGCCGGCGGGGGCTGCCCGTGGAGATTGGCTCCAATGAAGAATCCGAAACTCCTGAGCGATCTGGGCACGGAAGAGCAAAAGCCACCCCGTTTCCCGGGATTCTTCCTCAACCGGAGGCGGCTGCTTCAGGGCCTCCTGAGTCTCGGCGCCGGGGGTGGCGCGTTGCTGGCCGGAACCAGGCTCTCGGCGACCCAAGCGGCCCCCCACGGGGAAAGCAGCCCCGCCCCCCAGGGCATGGAACATTCGCCGGACAACGGCACGCACACGACGGGCCACGGCGAGTACCTGGTCAAGGAGCGCGCCTCGGAGGCCGAGATTGAAGCCCTGACCGCGCGGGTGAAGCCGCTGCGCCCGAAGGACCCGATGGAGGCCCTCACCTCCTTCGATCGCGGGACGGTGACGCGTCTGGCGGACGGCACCGTGCAGCGCGAGTACGTGATGATCGCCGAGGACGCCGAGATCGAGATCGCCAAGGGCGTGAAATACCCGGCCTGGACCTACAACGGCTTCGTGCCCGGCCCCACGATACGGGCGACCGAGGGCGACAAGCTCAAGATCCACTTCTTCAACAAGGGCTCCGTGCCCCACACCATCCACTTCCACGGCATCCACGGCGCCAGCATGGACGGCGTCTTCGAGATGGTGCCCCCCGGCGGGAAGTTCACCTACGAGTTCGCGGCCGAGCCCTTCGGCCTGCACCTCTACCACTGCCACACCATGCCCCTCAAGAAGCACCTCGAGAAGGGCCTGTACGGAGCCTTCATCATCGACCCCAAGACGCCGCGGCCCCCCGCCAAGGAGCTGGTCATGGTCATGAACGGCTATGACACCGACATGGACGGGGAGAACGAGTTCTACACGGTGAACGGCGTGGCCAACTACTTCCTGGACCACCCCGTTCCCCTCCGGGCGGGCGAGCCGGTGCGGATCTACCTCGTGAACGTGACCGAGTTCGACCTCATCAACTCGATGCATATCCACGCCCAGTTCTTCAAGCTCTACCGCACGGGGACGCGCCTCGAGCAGCACGAGATCACCGACACCGTGATGCTCTGCCAGGGCGAGCGCTGCATCCTGGAGTTCGCCTACTCCATCCCGGGCCGCTACATGTTCCACGCCCATCAATCGGAGTTCGCGGAGCTCGGCTGGATGGGCTTCTTCAAGGTGGAGGGGCCGCCCGCCGCCTGATCGCAAAGGGCACCCCGGCGCCCGTAGGCATGAGATTCCCGCGCGGGCTTGACCCCGCGCTTTCATGAGGTGAACCGAGATGGCAGCCAATCATGCGGAACCTGTCCCCCGCTCCGTGGGCGCGGGCGGCGCCTTCTGGCGGACCTGCGCGTGGGGGCTCCTGCCCCTCCTCCTGCTGGCAGGGCTGGTCTACTACGTCCTGACCAGCGGCGAGCACATCCTCGGCCGGTCCCCGGTTTCGCCCGACGCCCTCCAGAAGCTGGAGTTCCAGCGCGTGATCCTGAAGCCCGCCCGGATCACCGCCGGCATCATCAACACGGGTCCGGGCCCCGTCAGCATCGCTCAGGTGACGGTGAACGAGGCCATGTGGAGATTTTC
>JBBTDR010000519.1:0-4105 GCA_038042665.1 Nitrospinota bacterium | reverse complement strand
AGCGGGCCCCCCGCCACCGAGATGAACAGCCCGGCCAGGATCACCCCCGCCCCCAGCATGGCGGGGACCCCGGGCCGCTCCCCCAGGAGGAGGGCGCCGAAGCCCAGGGCGAAGATGGGCTCGGTGAGGAGCCAGAGGGCCGCCTGGGCGGGCTCCAGCCGCCTCTGCGCCCAGGTCTGGAGCAAGAAGGCCAGGGTGGTCGCCAGCGCCCCGGTGATCCCCAGGGCCAGCAGCACCGCCCCGCTCCAGCGGATGGACCCCCCGAGCGTCCGGGCCGCGAGGGCCGCCAGGGCGGAGGCGGCGATCAGCTGGAGGGCGAAGAGGCCGAAGGTCCGCATCCGCCGGCCGAAGGCCCCCAGGCAGACGATGTGGCACGCGAACAGGACCGCGCAGGCGAAGGTGAGGGCGTCCCCCCATCCCGAGGCGGAGAGGTCCGCCCCCGAGAGGAGGAAGAGCCCCAGCACCGCCACCCCCGCCCCGAGGACATGGACGCGCGCGAGGCGCCCGCCCCCGGCCCAGAGGATGAAGGGCACCAGGATCACGCACAGCCCGGTGATGAAGGCGGAGTTCGCGGCGCTCGTGAAGCGCAGCCCCTCGGTCTGGAAGAAGAACCCGCCGTAGAGGAAGAACCCCGTGGCCCCTCCCATGGCCCACTCCTTCGGGCTGGCGCCGCGCAGCTCCCGCGCGAGGGCGAAGGGGGCCGCGAGGGCCAGCGTCCCCACCGCCGCGGCGAAGCGCCAGGCCAGGAAGGCGACCTCCTCGGCGTCGGCCAGGGCGGATTTCACCAGGGCGAAGGTCGAGCCCCAGATCAGGGACGCCGCCAGAAGCGCCAGCACGGCCCCGGCCGCCCCCCAGGATGCGTTCACCGCGGACTCCGCTGGATGAAGGAAAAGCCCCGCGCGCCGGAGGAAGCGCCTCAGCGGTCGGCGGGAGGTTCGGCGAGGGAGAGCGCCCTCGCCACGGCCGCCGCGCACTGGAGCGCCAGGAGGGAGCAGAAGTCCACCTCCCGGCTCTCCAGCTCGCGGGGCTGGTCGAAATAGAACGAGAGGAGGCCGAGCACCCGCTCTCCCACCCGGATCGGAAACACGGCGGCGGCCTTCGCGCCCTCGCCCCGGAAGGCCTCGGGAGCGTCCTGCCATCCCTCGCTGGAGGTCACCTCGACGATGTCCTTCTCCCGGAGGGCGATCCACTCCGGCAGCCCGGCCGCGCGCATGCCCACCGCGGCGCGGTAGCTCTCCCCGAGCCGGGAGCTGGCGACCTCGAGGACCTGGTTCAGGGCGTCGTCGTAGAGCGCCGCGTAGTAGCGGTCCGCCCGGACGAAGCGGGCCCCCTCCTGGGCCGCGAGGGCGATCGCCTGGCGGAAGGGCTCCCCCCGCGCCACCGCCTCGCCCACCCGGTTCAGGCCGGTGAGCGCCGAAGAAGAAACGTCTCGCGCCGCCGGGGGCGGGCCGCCGGCCGTCTCCTCCCACGCCTCCTCGCGCGGGGCGGCCGCGGCGGGGAGGCGGCTCACGGCGAAGGCGAAGAGCCCGACCAGGAGAACCCACCCTCCCAGAAGGGCTCCGGCGAAGAGGCGCTCGGCCGAGGACGGCCCCCCGCCGCCCTCGCGCCGGTCCGCGACCCGGACCAGGAGGAACTCCCGCGTCCCGCCCGGGAAGCGGGACAGGACCATCCACCGGTCCCCCTCGCTGACGGTGTTGAACGCGGCGGTGTCGCAGCAGGCCACGATCTCCAGGGCGGCGGCCAGCCCCCGGTCGAAGGGCAGCCCCACCTGCTGGTAGAGGAACCGCGCGCCCTGCCGGACGAAGAGCACGGACTGCTCCGCCCCGGCGAGGATGAACACCGCGTCGCGCGGATTGACCTCCCCCGGCTCGATGGGGAGGAGGGACTCGGCGGGGAAGATCACCCCCCAGAACCCCTTGGCCGAGGGGGACGGGCCCGCGAAGTAGACGACGGACACGCCGCTCAGGGAACCGGCTTCGACGTAGAACCGCCCCTCGGGCGGCAGCCGCTGGGCGTCGGGCTTCTGGAAGGCCTCCGCGCCGCGCGACCAGACGGCCTTCTCCTCGTCCCCGGAGGGCGGGACGCTGCTCTTGCGCCGCGAGGCGAGGACGCCGCCCTTCTCGTCCAGCACGACGGCGGCCAGGTAGCCCTCCTCGGCGTCCTCGCGCAGGGCGAAGGCCAGGGCCCGGGCGGCCGTGCGGGCGCTCGGAGGGGTGGCCGCGATGAGGAGCTCCGCCCCCTCCACCCGCATCCGCGCGGCGTCGAGGCGGGAGAGCAGCCGGTTCTGAAAGAGCTGGACGAGCCCCCGGTCGCGCTCCTGGAGGCGCGCGCGGTGGCCTTCGTGGAGGGTCTGGCGGACGAAGAAATAGAGGGCCACGGCCGCAGCGGCCGTGAGCAGGGCAAAGGCGAGCAGGGGCAGGCGCAAAAGCTTGCGATTCTCGTCCATTCTTATCCGGCCGGACGCCCGCCGGGCGGGAGGGGCCCCACACGAAGCGGAACAGCACACTCTACCCCCAGCGGGGAGAAGGGGGCAACCCGCCGGCGGAGGGCCCTCGCCTGGGAGAACCGCTCAGCGCGCGGGGGCCGGAGCCGCCTTGCTGCTCTGGATGCCGAAGAGCTTCTCGGCGAAATGACAGGCCGAGTAGTGCCCCGGGAGAATCTCCCGCATGGGAGGCTCCTCCTGGGCGCACAGGTCTTCCTTGTAGGGGCACCGGGTGTGGAAGCGGCAGCCCGGGGGGGGATTCACCGGGCTGGGGACGTCCCCCCGGAGGATCATGCGCTTCTTCTTGACCTTGGGGTCGGGCACGGGCACGGCCGAGAGGAGCGCTTCGGTGTAGGGGTGCTTGGGGGACATGACGAGGTCGTCGGCGGCGGCCGTCTCGACGATCTTGCCGAGGTACATGACCGCGATCCGGTCGCTGATGTGCTGGACCACCGCCAGGTCGTGGGCGATCAGGACATAGGCGATGCCGAACTCCTTCTGGAGGTCCTCCAGGAGGTTGATGATCTGGGCCTGGATGGAGACGTCCAGGGCGCTCACGGGCTCGTCGGCGATGATGAGGTCGGGGTTGAGGGCCAGGGCGCGGGCGATGCCGATGCGCTGGCGCTGGCCGCCGGAGAACTCGTGCGGATAGCGCCGCATGTGCTCGGGCCGCAGGCCCACGCGGTGGAGCAGGGCGGCCACCTGGTCCTCGCGCTCCTTGCCCTTGGCGATGTGGTGGATGGCCAGGGGCTCGCCCACGATGCTCCCGACCGTCATGCGGGGGTTCAGGGAGGCGTAGGGGTCCTGGAAGATGATCTGCATCTTGCGGCGCAGCTTGCGCATCTGCTCGCGGTCGAGGGCCAAGACGTCCTGGCCCTGGAAGATGACCTCGCCCGAGGTGGGCTCGATGAGCCGGAGCACGGCGCGGCCCGTCGTGGACTTGCCGCACCCGCTCTCGCCCACCAGGCCCAGGGTCTCGCCCTTGGCGACGGCGAAGCTCACGCCGTCCACCGCCCGGACATGTGCCCGGACCTGGGAGAAGACCCCTCCCCGCACCGGGAAATACTTGACCAGATTCTTGACTTCCAGGAGGGCTTCAGCCATTTGGACGCACCCTTACGAAAAGATTCCCCCGGCGCAATGTGAAAGAAAAACATCGAGCTTTCGTATGTACCAAACAGGGACGGCCAGGGCAAGCCCCGAAAATCGGCCATTTTCCAAATACGGGGGGGTGGCGGGAAAAAATTGCTCTCCCGGCCCCCCACTCCGGCCCGCCTCCCGGCGAAAAATCCATTCGAGCATAAATAAAATCAATAGTTTAAGTAAAATTCTGGCGAAAGGCATACTCCTTGCTGTCAAAAGGGTGCTGGGCGGGCCCAGCCCAAGGATTTTCCTTCCGGCCGGCCCGCGGAACCGCTATGATTTTCCCGTCGCCCGGCGGGGGCCGCGCCCCGGCCGGGAGGGAGGCACCGGACATGACGGACATCACGCCCATCCAGCCCGCTGGCGCACCCGGCCGGCCCGACCCTGCCCAGGGGACGCATCCCCGGCCGCAGGGAGCCTCCTTCGACGAAGTGCTGCGAGCCGCCCGGGCGGAGCGGGCGGGGAGCGCGGGCTCCCCCT
>JBBTDR010000518.1:0-1033 GCA_038042665.1 Nitrospinota bacterium | reverse complement strand
GGCCTCGTCCGGGTCGACGTGGCGGCTGTTGCGGCCGTCGTGGGCGTAGGCCACGGGGGGGGCGTAGAGCTTGTTGCAGGCGTTGACGCCCAGGTTCGCGGCGGGCACTTGCTCGAAGGACCGGCCGGCGGCGTTCCGGTAGAGTTGAGGCGGCATGAACTTGCGGGCCCAGAACAGGTCGTCCCAGCCGTCCCCGTCGAAGTCCGCGAAAATGGTGCTGGCATAGCCCCCCAAGACCGGCAGGCCCATCGCCTCCGTCACGTCCTCGAAGGGCAGCTTGGAGGCGTCCCGGTTGGGGAAGGCCTTGATGAGGTGCTTGGCCGAGCAGCCCGGGCAGGAGAACTTCTCGAAGAAGTCGGGGCCGTAGAGGGCGAGCTGGTTGAGCATCATCTGCCAGCGCGTGTCCCGCGCCGAGTCGGTGGCCTGCTTCGCCAGGAGTTCGTGCGCCCGTTCGGCCTGCTCCAGCGATTCCTTGTAGCGCCCGAGCCGGAACAGGGCCAAGGTGAGGGCGTAGCGCACCACCCCGTGCGACTCGTAGAGCCCGCCGGGCGCGGCTCCCGGGCCGAAGCGCTCGAGGACCTTCTCGAACTCCCCGAGGTACACGAGGGTCATCGCGTAGTTCCCATCCCCCTTGCGGCGAACGTCGGCCGGCATGGAGGCCAGGCGGTCCTCGTACTTGGCTTGGAGCTCCTTGCGGCGGCGGTAGTAGTCCGTCAGCTTGGCGAACTTCAGCACGGCGAAGGGCTGGGCGCGGATATCGCCCCAGAGGATCATGTCGATGAAGCGCAGGTCCTTGTCCTCGCCCGGTTTCGAGGGGCGCAGGGGGACGGGGTAGAGGATGTCCAAGTACGGGTTATGGGCGATGCGCTCGGCCCCGCAGCGCTCGGAGATGTCGGCCGAGTTGAGCGTGGAGAACCGCTCGGCGATGGGCACGCCTTGAGGGCCCTTCCGGGCCGCGGCCTCCCCAGGCCGCTCCGGCTGCGGCGCGGCCCACGCCGTCCCCGTCCCCGCCGACGCCAAGGCCGCGGCTAGA
>JBBTDR010000517.1:0-1537 GCA_038042665.1 Nitrospinota bacterium | reverse complement strand
TCCAGCCCCGCCCCGCGCTCGAAGTACTCGATGATGGCGTTCTGGTCCCGGTTCCCGTGGCCGAGCGCCGCCGCCCCCATGTAGACCTGGCGGGAGAGGGTGCCCAGCGGGATGGGCATCTTCGCCCCCTCGGCCAGGGCCGCGATCATGCGCAGGTCCTTGAGCATGAGGTTCACGGTGAAGGTGGGGGTGTAGTCCTTCTCGATCATGGGCTGGGCCTTGTACTCGAGGATCCGGGGGACGGCGCTCGCCTTGAGGAAGCTCACCATCTGGGCCGGGTCGAGGCCCTCCTTCTTCCCCAGGGTCAGGCCCTCGGCGATGGCCGAGATGTGGATGGCGAAGATGTGGTTGGTCACCAGCTTCATCCGCAGCCCCGAGCCGTTGGGGCCGAAGTGGGTGACCGACTGCGTCATGGCGGCCAGCACGTCCCGGTGCTTCTCCAGGGCGGCCTTGTCCCCGCCCGCCATGAGGGCCAGGGTGCCCGCCTTGGCGTGGGGGACGCTGCCGCTCACCGGGGTGTCGAGAAACGCGATGCCGCGCTTCTCGGCCTCGGCGGCGAGGCGGAGGCTCCCCTCCACCGAGATGGTGGAGAAGTCGAAGCACACCGCCCCCTCGGGGGCGCCGTCGAGGGCCCCCTTCTCCCCGAGGTAGGCCTCCAGCGCGTGGTCCGCTTCGGGCAGCGAGCTGCAGATCACCTGGGCGCCCGAGGCCGCCTCGGCGGGGGAGGGCGCCACCTCCACCCCGGCTCCGGCCGCTCGCTCGCGCGCGGCGGGGGCCGGGTCGTAGCCCCTGACCCGGAAGCCCGCCTTCACCAGCCTTGCCGCCATCGCCCCGCCCATGTTCCCCAGGCCCAGGAACCCAATCTGCTTGGCCATGACCCCCGCCCCCAAAATGCAAAAAAACGCCAAAATTCTTCCGCACCCGCCGCCGGCCGGACCCGCCCAGGGCAAAATATATGCGCTTTTCCCCTCAATACCCGTTACTAAGCGTGACGCCGCGCGGCCGGGCGGAACCCGCCCCGGTGGGGAGGATACGCCCGGGCCTCCGATCGCGCACGCCGCATTTTCGCGCAGGTTCCGGCGCTGGGGAAAACCCTCACTCCCCCGCCATGCGCCGGAAGACCTCGTGGACCGCGGTCTGGTCCTCCTCCCCGCGCCCGAGCACCTGGCCGGCGGTGAAGATCTGCTTGGCCAGGGCGCTGAAGGGGACGGGCGCCTTCACGGCCTCGGCCATCGCTCCGATCTGGCGCAGGTCCTTGGCCATGAGGTCGAGCTTGAAGGCGGGGGGATAGTTCCGCTTCACCATGTCCGGGAGCTTGGCGCTGATGGTGTTCACCACCGGGCTCTGCATGAGGTAGCGGGCCACGAGGTCCATGTCGAGGCCGGCCTTCCGGCCCAGGGTGAGGGCCTCGGCCAGGACGCAGATCTGGCCCGAGACCAGGTGGTTCGCCACCAGCTTCATCCGCAGCCCCGAGCCGTTGGAGCCGAAGTGGGTGACCGACTGCGTCATGGCGGCCAGCACGTCCCGGTGCTTCTCC
>JBBTDR010000516.1:0-3591 GCA_038042665.1 Nitrospinota bacterium | reverse complement strand
TCCATGTCGTGATGACGTGAAACGGCAGCTTCACTCCAGCTCCGGCGACATCGCCGACACGGACGCCTTCGAGGCAGCGCTCCAGGGCTTCGCCGACCAGTTCCAGGCGTCCGACGGATCCAGCGCCGCTGTCGAGGTCACCCTCCCCGCCGTGGCCCTCCTCCACCGCGACCACCCCCGCGAGGTGGGCACCGTGGCAGACGCGCCCTTCCTGGGGGGCCCCGCCCCCTCCTTCCACCCCCACGCGCACGGCCGCGGCCGGGGGGACGCCCCCGCCGGGACGGCCCGGGCCCTCCTCTCCCTGCCCTTCGCCCTCATCGGGGGGATCTTCGCGAGCATCGCCTTCGCCTTCTCGGCCATCATCGTCCACCTCGTGCCCCACGCGACCGACCAGGGCTTCACGGCGGAGGAGGGAGGTCTCGTCCTCGCGGTGTGGGGGGTCGTCATGCTGGCCGGGAACCTCGCGAGCGCCGTCTCGGACCGGGTCGGGCGGACGCCCACCTACTGGGCGGGGGCGCTGCTCGGCGCCCTCTCCTCGCTGATGCTCGCGGGCTACGCGCAAGGGACGCCGAAGTGGGCCTTCTACCTCGCCACCGCCCTCTCGGGCCTCGGGCTGGGCCTTGTGCGCCCGACCGCCTCGAGCCTCGTGGCCGACCACTTCTCAGGCCCCGGCTTCGGGCGGGTGAACGGGGCGGCCATGAGCTGCTTCGCCCTGGCCGGGGCCGCCGGGCCCGCCGTGACCGGGGCGATGTTCGACGCCTGGGGGAGCTACCGCGGGGCCTTCGGGGCCATCGCCGCGTTTTTCCTGCTGGGGGCGATCCTCACGGGGGGGCTGGGGAGGGGAAGGTAGGGGCGCACGGCCGTGCGCCCCCACGAAACCACCCTGTTGCGTCCACCTGTAGGGGCGAGGCGCGCCTCGCCCCTACATACCGCAGGCCGGACAGAAAACAGGCGCGGAGATAGAATGGAAGGTCATCCCTCGCCGAGGGAACCCCATGCCGCGCGCGCCCGAGGAGGAGAAGCAACCGCCTCCTCCCCCGTTCGCTTTATCTCCCCCGCCATGTTAGAATTCTAAATGGCCGTTCACTATTTTCATTGCGGGGCGGATATGAACCGGTGCACGCGGGTGACGTTCAGCGGCTCCTCGGGGGCGGACTACCAGTTCGAGGTCTACCTGGTGGGCGTCCCCTTCAGCGATTTCGGCGCGGTCTACATGTTCACGAACCGGACCGAGGGCGAGGACGGAAAGGGCCAGCACGCGGCGGTGTACATCGGGGAGAGCGATGAGCTCGGCGCGCGGCTGGCCAAGCAGGATCTCCCGAAATCCGCCGAGCGTTACAAATTCAACCGCGTCTGCATCTACCGGGAAGACGACGAGGACCTCCGGCTCGCGGCCGAGGTGGACCTGCGGAAGCGCTACAAGCCCAAGGGCAACAGCCGCTCCTTCCTTCTCAACTGACCCCTTCCCGGACAGTTCATCGATTGGCCGCTCCGTAGGGGCGAGGGGTCCCCAAAAATCGGAGATTTTTGGGCGGCGGTGCCCGCCACCGCCCGTGGCATGTCTCGCCCCTACAAAGACCCTTGCACGCTTCTCTCCTGCCTGCCCCTTCACCGCCTGATTTCCCTCCTCCATCGCCTCTTCCCGGTAGAGCCCAGCGCCTCCATCACCGGCAGGCCATCAGCCCCCCTACCTCATCTTCTCCCGGAGGAACGCCGCCACGTCGGGCCAGAAGCTGTCCACCTTGTAGAAGAAGCGGTGGCCGCCGCCGGTGGTGTAGCGGAGGACGCGGGCTTCCTTGCCGTGCGCCTTGAGTTCCCGCTCGAGGAGACCGACGGCGCGCTGGATGGGCCGGGAGTCGCTCTGCTCGATCAGGAGGAGGACGGGGGCGGCGAGCCGGGGGATGCCCTTGGCGGCCTCCTCCATCCTTCCCCGCCCGAAGGCGGGGGCGAGGAGGACGAGGGCGCGGAGGTCGGTCCGCCCGGGCGCCACGATGACGGAGGTGAGCCCCCCCATCGAGAAGCCCATGAGGGCCACCCGGCCCGGGTCCGCGCCGGGGCGGGTCTTCACGTGGTCCACGGCGGCGGCCACGATAGCCTGGTAGTCATCTCGGTAGGAGTCGAACCTATTCCCCATCGGGGCGGACTCCCGGATGGGAAGGAAGGCGAGGTAGCCTTCCTTGGCGAGGGCCCCGCAGAAGCCCGCGAGGTCGTAGCCCCGCTGAGCGGCCCCCTGGACGCCGTTCCCGTCCACGATGCTGCCGTGGTTGAACACCACCGTGGGGAAGGGCCCCGCCCCCTCGGGCTGGCACACGATGGCGTCGCGGCTCCCGGCCGGGGTCGTGAACTCCACCGTCGAGGCGGCGCGGGCCGCGCCTGCGGGGAGGAGAACCGCCAGAAGACAGAACCAGAACACCCGCTTCATGCCCGCTCTCCAGATCAGACCGTCCGCACGCGCTTCCGGACCCCCGCTCACTCCGCCGCTTGGTGCCCCTCCCCCAGCGCCTCCTCCCGGTACAACCCCAGCGCGTCCATCACCGGAAGATCGTTGATGGAGAAGAGGATGGCCTCCTCGTCCTTCGCGGCGGCGTGCTCGTGCCAAGCCCAGGAGGGGACGCAGAAGGCGTCGCCCCGCTCCCAGTCGAAGCGCCGGCCCTCGATGACAGAGTGTCCCTTCCCCCGGAAGCAGAGATAGACGGCGCTCCCCGTGTGGCGGTGGGCGCGGGGGCGCAGGCCGGGCCTCAGGAGCTGGATGCGGCAGGACATGGTGGGGTAGACGGGGCCCCCGGTGCCGGGGTGGGTGAAGTCCATCGCCGCGCCGTCAAAGGGGCAGCCCTGGCCCGAGGCGGCCAAGCGGCGCAGGGCCTTCTCCGTCTTCTCCCACTTGTAGAGGAGCAGCGGCGAGTAGGGCCCCCTCGGCCTCTCCCAGGCGGGGCGCAGGGGGCCCCCGGCCCAGCGGGCGGCGGAGGCGCCCTCGGGCTTGGGCTCGGCGGGCGGGGCCTCGCCCGCGCCCTCGAAGAAGCTCCCGCGCAGCTCGCGGACCATGATGATGTCCAGGCCGTCCATCCAGATGACGGGGGCCGCGCCCGTGTTCTCGTGGTCGTGCCAGGCCCAGGGGGGAGTGAGCACGAAGTCGCCGGGCCCCAGGGGGCAGCGCTCGCCCTCGACGGTGGTGGAGGCGCCCTCGCCCTCGAGGATGAAGCGGATGGCGGCGGCCGAGTGGCGGTGGCTGCGGGCGCGCTCGCCGGGGAGGATGTACTGATAAGCCCCCCAGAGGGTGTCGGTGGTGGCGGCCAGGCCGTCATAGGGGAGGCCAGGGTTGGCCATGCCCAGCACGCGGCGTTCGCCCTCGGTCATGGGGGCGAGGGCGCCCGAGGCCCGGATGAGGGGGAGGGCGTCCTTGAAGCGCCAGAGGTGGGGCACGGCCCGGGGGCTCGGGGTGCGGGGGACGTGGTCCTTGTACACCCTCCAGAGCGGGATGAAGCGCTGGCGCTCCAGCCCCCCGTAAAAATCGGCCAGCTCGGCGTCGGTGGGCATCTCGTCCTCCCAATCATCGCGATTCGTCCGTAGGGGGGACGCACGCCTCCCCCCGAC
>JBBTDR010000515.1:0-2691 GCA_038042665.1 Nitrospinota bacterium | reverse complement strand
TCCTCATCTCCTGCGCCCGCAAGGTGCCCCTCTACGACCGCCTGGGCCGGGCCGGGCGCTGGGAGGTGCCCCCCGGCAAGCCCATGTTCCGCCTGGCGGGGCGCGCCCTGGGGCTCGTGGGCTTCGGGAACATCGCCCGCGAGGTGGCGGTGCGCGCCGCCTCGTTCGGGATGCGGGTGCTCTTCGCCGATCCCTTCGTGAACGAGGGCCAGTTCTCCGCCCCCGGCAAGAAGATGGAGCTGCCCGCCATGCTCCGCGAGGCGGACTTCGTCTCCCTCCACCCCCCGCTCATCCCCCAGACCCGGGGGATGATGAACGACGAGACCTTCGCCCTGATGAAGCCCACGGCCTTCGTCGTCAACTGCTCCCGCGGGCCCATCATCAACACCGACGCCCTGGTGCGGGCGCTCGACGCGGGCAAGATCGCCGGCGCGGCCCTCGACACCACCGACCCTGAGCCCCTGCCCAACCCCCACCCCCTGCGGGGGCGCGAGAACGTCACCATCACTCCCCACGCGGCCTGGTACAGCGAGCAGGCCATGGTGGGCCTCCAGGCGGGGGCGCCCAGCGAGGTGCGGCGGGTGCTCACCGGCGAGTGGCCGGTGAACGTGGTGAACAAGGCGGTCAAGGGGAAGAACCGGGCGGGCCTCTAGGGCCCGGCGCGGACTGCACACTGGCGGAGTCGCCATCAAGGAGAGCGCCTAGATGAGCCAAGCCCCGACGGTCAACGAGCGCACCGAGATCCGGGACGGCATGAAGATCACCTGGCACCAGGGCATCCCGGTGGACGACGGCACCATCCTGCGCGCGGACGTCTTCCGGCCCATCGAGGACGGCCGCTACCCGGTCATCCTGACCTACGGGGTGTACGGGAAGGGGGTGGCCTACCAGGAAGGGTATCACCACCAGTGGGACAAGATGGTCGAGGACTACCCCGAGATCCTCCAGGGCTCGACCAACAAGTACCAGAACTGGGAGGTGACCGACCCCGAGCGCTGGATCCCCCACGGCTACGCCTGCGTGCGCGTGGACTCGCGCGGGGCGGGCTGGTCGCCCGGCTTCCTGGACGTGAACTGCCCCCGGGAGCTCGACGACCTCTACCAGTCGATCGAGTGGGCGGGCACCCAGCCCTGGAGCAACGGCAAGGTCGGGATGCTCGGCATCTCCTACTACTCCCGGAACCAGTGGCGCGTCGCGGCCCGGAAGCCGCCCCACCTCGCCGCCATCATCCCCTGTGAGGGGGGGAACGACCCCTACCGCGACTCGGGCTACCACGGCGGTATCCTGAGCCAGTTCGCGGAGACTTGGTCCAAGGTTCAGGTGGCCCACGTGCAGTATGGCTATGGAGAGAGAGGGAAGAAAAACCCGAACACGGGCGAGCCGGCCGCCGGCCCCGTCACCCTCTCGGACGAGGAGCTGGCCAAGAACCGCTACAACGCCTACGAGGAGCTGAAGAAGCACCCCTTCGACGACGACTGGCACAAGTCGCGCCGGGCCGACTTCTCCAAGGTCGAGGTGCCCCTCCTCTCCTGCGCCAACTGGGGCGGGCAGGGCATCCACCCCCGGGGCAACTTCAACGGCTACCTTGAATCGGCCTCCAGGCAGAAGTGGCTCGAGGCCCACGGCGACTCCCACTGGTCGCTCTTCTCGAGCGACTACGGCCTGGCCCTCCAGAAGAAGTTCTTCGATTATTTTCTCAAGGGCATCCATAACGGCTGGGACAAGACCCCGCCGGTGACGCTCAACGTCCGCCACCCGGGCCCCAAGTTCGTGCTCCGGCACGAGAACGAGTGGCCCCTCGCCCGCGCCCAGTGGACCAAGTTTTATCTCAATCCGGAGAACCTGAGCCTCGACACCAAGCCCCCCGCCAAGGCGGTGAAGGCGGAGTACGAGGCCACGGGCGAGGGCCTCACCTTCCGGCTGCCCCCGATGGAGAAGGAGACCGAGATCACCGGCCCCATGGCGGCCAAGATATTCCTCTCTTCCTCGACCCAGGACGCCGACCTCTTCCTGGTCGTGCGGGTGTTCGACCCCCAGGGGAAGGAGCTGACCTTCATGGGCTCCACCGACCCGAACACCCCCATCGCCAACGGCTGGCTGCGCGCCTCCCACCGGGCGCTGGACCCGAAGGTCTCCACCTTCCACCGGCCCTACCATCCCCACGACCGCGCCGAGCCCCTGACGCCGGGGGAGGTCTACGAATGCGACGTGGAGATCGTGAGCTCCTGCATCGTCGTCCCCAAGGGCTGGCGGGTGGCTCTCTCGGTCCGGGGCAAGGACTACGAGTACACGGGGGAGCTGAGCGAGTTCGCCAAGAAGTTCCACTACGGTACCCGGGGAACCGGCGGCATGACCCACAACGACCCCGGCAACCGGCCCCCGGCGATCTTTCACAACAAGGTGACCCTCCACTCCGGGGGAGGGCGGGACACCTACCTGCTGCTGCCCATCATCCCGCCCAAGTAGGGCCGGGCGGGCCTGGCGGCGATCCCCTGAAGGGGGGCGCCGGAGGGGAAATTGCCCCCCGGCGCCCCATCTGGTAGCATCAGGCCCGGGGATTTTCCCTCAATTCGATTTTTTTCAAGCGGTTGCCGCCTGCGGCTCCCATCCGGGGCGGGCCCGATCCGCGGCGCCGCTCTGGATTTGGGGGTCCCCCTTTCGCCCCCCCGGCCCGGGAGAGAGCACTTCCAT
>JBBTDR010000514.1:0-1110 GCA_038042665.1 Nitrospinota bacterium | reverse complement strand
TATTGACTCCTGTAAAATTAATGTCCTATATTCTGGGCCGGAGGTGGCGCATGAGACCTGCCGGAAGCCCAGAGGTGTTGGAGCGCCGGAGAAGGCGCGCGATCGTGCTGCTGAACCAGGGCCATCAACCCGTCGAGGTGGCCCGGCTGCTGGGGGTCGACCGCAGGAGCGTGCGGCGCTGGAAGGCGGCCTATCTCAAGCGGGGAGGAGAGGCGCTCTCGGCCAAGCCCGCCCCGGGCCGCCCGCCCAAGCTGGACGCCCGGGCGAGGGCCGAGCTTGAGCGCTCGCTCCTGCGGGGCGCCCAGGCGGCGGGGTTCCCCACCGACCTTTGGACCTGCCCCCGGGTGGGCCAATGGATCGCCCGGCGCTTCGGCGTCCACTACCACGTCGACCATATCGGAAGGCTCCTGCGCTCGCTGGGGTGGACCCCTCAGAGGCCCCAGCGCCGCGCCCTTGAACGCGACGAGAAGCAAATCCAGCGCTGGGTCAGGGAGCAGTGGCCCCGCGTTAAAAAAAAGCCTCGCGCCTGAGGGCCTGGCTCATCTTCCTGGACGAGAGCGGCCTCCTGATGGCGCTCCTCGCGCGGCGCACCTGGAGCCCCCGGGGCAGGACGCCCTCCCTCCCTCAGCGCACCCGCTCCCACCAGAAGGTCTCCGTGATCGCGGCCCTGTGCGTGGCGCCCGGGCGGGAGCGCGTCCGTCTCTACTTCCGGCTCCATCCCGGGGCCAACATCAACGCCGCCCGGGTGGCCGGCTTCCTGCGCCAGCTGGGCAGGCAACTCGACGGGCCCATCGTGCTCCTCTGGGACCGTCTCCTGGCGCACCGGGCCCGAAGCGTTCAAGCCCTCCTTGGCCGTGCGACGGGCCTGCGCGCCTTCTTCTTCCCGCCCTATGCGCCCGAGCTCAACCCCGTCGAGTACCTCTGGGGTTGGCTGAAGCTGAACCCGCTCGCCAACTGGGCTCCTTCGGAGGTCGAGGCGCTGGCCGCCGCCGCCCGGCGGCACGGCCGCTCGCTCCAGCGAAAACCCCAACTCCTGCGCTCCTTCGTCCGCCACAGCCCGCTATCCTTGCGCCTGAAATAGGACATTATTTATGTGGTTATCATTAGTTG